>JAAUUR010000356.1 GCA_012031045.1 Leptolyngbyaceae cyanobacterium SM2_5_2 | reverse complement strand
TTGCGCCAGCGAGTATCGCGTTTAGTCAGGAAAACATTATCGTTCTCGAAGAAGTTAGAGAACCATATTGGGGCAATTTGGCTCTTCGTTCACCACTACAATGCGTCCTTACCTGTTTAGCACTACCTATTATTTTAAACCTCAACGGCTAAAAGGGGAGAGCGTTGGTGGTGTTTTAAGCTTTAGAGATGTTACCCAAGAGCGACAAGCTGAAGCAGCTATCAAGCACCAGGCTCTACACGACGCCCTCACGAATCTTCCTAATCGCACATTATTTAATCAGCAATTAGCCGACCTATTACGAGTGGCTAATCAAGAATCAAAACTATTAGCGGTTATGTTCCTTGACCTCGACTATTTTAAGGAAGTTAATGACAATCTAGGGCATGCTGTAGGCGATCGCTTACTCCAGTCTGTAGCTGAGCGCCTAATGGGTTGTCTGCGAGAAAACGATTTAATCGCTCGGTGGGGCGGTGACGAATTTGTGCTCATTTTGCCCCATGTTCGTTGCCGAGAAGATGCTGAAGAAATTGCCCTTAGACTGACCAGTTCGCTACAGCCGTCATTTTTCTTAGACAACTACCGGCTAGCTATCACCGCTAGCATTGGCATTGCCATTTATCCCCAAGATGGGCTAGACGATAAAACTCTGCTTCAAAATGCCGATGCAGCCTTGTATCATGTCAAACAATCAGGGCGCAATAATTATCAGCACTTTGAAGCGAGTTGTTTATCGCGAGAGTCACTTTAGCCAACTAGCTTTAGCCTAGTATCCTCAAAAATTTACCTTGGCCGAAGCGTTTGTTTTTTCTTCTAAAGCCGCTACATAGTGAGTAATTGCATGATCGCTAAAGCGGCGACTAACGATTTGCCAGGTTAGCAATGAGCCAAGTTGAACAGCTCTTTCTACATGGTCAAAACCCTGCCAGTCACGGGGAATGCGGGTAACAATATCCCAACCGTAAATAAATCGATAACTGTTGGGAACGCGGTGATTATAGGACTCAGTCAGCGCTTTATTTCCCACCCTAGGCGCACCAAAAGTATTGACAATAAAGGTTAGCTTATTCTCTCGTCCCAGGTTGTATTGAATGTCCAGGGCGGCAATAGTAGCCAGCGCCCCACCGAGGCTATGGCCAGTAACAATTACCTGCTGACCTTCAAATTTTTCCATCGCTTTTTAGGAGGCCATCGCGCACCGCCAGGTAGGCCATCATAAACCCTCGGTGAAACTTCACTTCAGAGTTACCATCGCCGTAGGGGTAAACTTGCTGGCGGAATTGAATGTTGTTTATCCAGTCGATGGATTTATCGGATCCTCGAAACACAATGTAAAGCTTATCGCTGGTGATCTGATTTAGCACAGCCGCCTGAGTATCCGTAAAGCCATTGTCCTGACTTTCGATAAAAATTGGCTCAATATCGGGATGAGCCGAGAAGCGTAAACCGCTGAAGTCGCGATAAATTTCCTGGCAGAGGCGGGCGCAGGTTAGCGCAAGGTCGTAATCCACCATTGGACAGCACTCCAAAGAAACCGTGAGTTAACCAGTTTTAGCCCAACCACAACGTTGTTTTAGAGGACTACGCTACTGGCTAGGGCTAAGGGGCAGGCACCGCCCACCAGGCCAGCCCATAGGGCTGAGTGGGTTGGTCGTGAACCTGCTGTTGATAGATAACTCTCAGTTTGTACCGTCCTGTTTCAGGAATTTGATAAAAAATGTGTTCAACGCTATCCACTTCGCTCTCGGATGACCAAATGCTCTTAGCCAGGTCGCTTGCATCGGCGGGCATTAGGTACAGATTGAGGTTGCTCAACCCCTGATCTTGAAATGCTTCGCCGATGTCGTAGAGGCCGTTGCCGTTCTGATCTACCAGTTCAACCACGCGCTCCCAGGCCAACGTAGCGGAGAAATAGCTACCGGCCTGCAACGGAGTCTCAAACACATAATCATGCACCTGGGTAGTCGCATCAGAGGATTTTGCTAAGTTGGCGTAGTTCCAGCCCACAGGCGGCACAGCGGCCTCTGGCCCATGGGCACCAGGAGCAAGTTGCTGGTAGGCCCGGTAGGCATTCAAATGGCCGGTACCCAGCTCGTTGTGGAGGGGAATGGCGCGATCTTGGTAGGCATCGGACTCGACCCAGGTTTGGTTTTTGGTATCTAACAAGGTGCGGGTCATACCCAGGCGTAGGCCATCGCCAGAATCTTTAAGCTTGTCGGCGGAGTTGAGTAATACGGCTTTCATCACCATAGGGTGGCGCCCTTCAATGGGCCAGTTGGCGGTTCCGGCCCGAAACTGCCGGTCTACCCACTGCTGTAACAGGGCTATAGTGCCTACCACGTGGGGCGAGGCGAAACTGGTACCACTGGAAGCCCGCACCTGACCATCTGGATCGATTAGCTCGATGTTGCTACCCGGAGCCACCAAATTAATCGAGCGGCGAGGCCCAACATTAGTTTCCGGAGCCAGCGAGCGGGGAGATCGCGTTGTCGGTTCGCTGCTGAGGTTAGCAAAGTCAATTTTGGTAAACAGCCCATCTATCTGGCGAGAATAGGCCACGTTAATACCATTGAAATTATCGGTGGGAATAGGGATACCGCCACTGCCCTGGTTTCCAGCAATCACGTAGAGCGCCCCGTGTACCCGCGAAGACCAGTCGATACACTGGGTCAGCAGAGCATTACCGTCCAGCACGGGATTGGAGCGAGGATCGCGCCCTAGGGGTTCTCCAAAGCTAAAGTTAATGGCCCGGACATCGCCCCCATTTTGGCTAGCGACAGATTGAGCCGCCAGGCACTCCTCCGGTTGAGCGCTACGGGTACCATCCAGTGCTCCCACGGCACCAGAGTAGAGCATAGCCTCTGGTGCCACCCCGGTACGAGATTTGTCCTGGCTGATCATCACACTGGCGACGTTAGCGGCGTGACCATCGACAAACTCATCGGCCACCGCCCAGCCGTCCAACAGCAGAACTCGACGCACCGCCACTGGCATATTTTCGTAGGCCACTTTATCCAGCCCAAACTGGCTGGGACGACCGATCTCTACCTGGCCAATCGCAATTTTTTCCCCGGTTAGGTTGTAGGGAGCATCGTGCAGTCGCCGCGCATCAATGCCCTGGGGGCCAACCGATTCAGACAGTGCCAGCACCGGCAAAGCCAAGGGCATTGAACCCACCAGCGTACCGAGCCAAAACACAGCCTTGGTGAAGGGCGATCGCGCCCTGCCCTGCTTAACCATAGTCATGTCCTATCCTGAGCAAGTTACGGAATATGTTCCTGGGCAAACTTTATCGCAAAGCTTCGAGGGACGACATGAATTTTTTGCCCCCCTAAAGAATTACCCCCCTCCCGGCTGCCAGCACCTCCCTGGCTAGCACCCCATAAGGGGCCGCAACGTGAGATCCTAAACATAGTTGCTCAACCACCCCTGAGGATTGCCGTGAAAGCCATTACCCTGCTTGGATCGACCGGGTCAATTGGTACCCAGACCCTAGATATTCTGGAACACCATCCCGACCAATTTCGGCTGGTGGGGATAGCGGCGGGCAATAACGTAGAACTTTTGGCCCAACAGGTACGCCAGTTCAAGCCTGAAATTGTGGCCATCTGCAACCCAGACAAACTCAGTGAGCTAAAAGCTGCTCTGACGGGCCTAGATCCCATGCCGCAAATTCTAGCGGGCGATGACGGTGTTGTTGAAGTGGCCCGCTATGGGGACGCCGAGGCCGTAGTCACCGGGATCGTTGGCTGTGCCGGGCTGCTGCCCACCCTGGCCGCCATCGAAGCGGGCAAAGATATTGCCTTAGCCAACAAAGAAACCCTAATTGCCGGTGGCCCGGCGGTGCTTCCTCTGGTGGCCAAGCACGATGTTAAGCTACTGCCCGCCGACTCTGAACACTCTGCCATCTTTCAGTGCTTGCAGGGCGTTCCCCAGGGTGCCTGCGGCGGATTTTGCTGACCGCCTCTGGCGGAGCGTTTCGCGACTGGCCGGTGGAAAAACTGGCCCAGGTGACCGTGGCCGATGCCCTCAAACACCCGAATTGGTCTATGGGTCGCAAAATTACCGTAGACTCAGCCACCCTGATGAATAAGGGCCTGGAGGTCATCGAAGCCCACTATCTGTTTGGGGTGAGCTACGACCAGATTGATATCGTCATCCATCCCCAGAGCATCATTCACTCGTTAATTGAGCTACAAGATACGTCTGTGCTGGCCCAACTTGGCTGGCCCGATATGCGCCTGCCCCTGCTCTACGCCCTCTCCTGGCCAGAGCGCTTACACACTGACTGGGAGCCATTGGATTTAGTCAAAGCCGGCAGCCTTACCTTCCGGGAGCCTGACCACGCTAAATACCCCTGCATGGAGCTGGCCTACGCCGCTGGCCGAGCCGGCGGCACTATGACCGCCGTGCTGAACGCGGCCAATGAACAAGCCGTGGCCCTATTTCTAGAGGAGAAAATCCACTTTTTAGACATTCCTAACGTGATTGAGGGAGTCTGCGAGCGTCACCAGAGCCACAACCTCCCCCAGCCCGCCCTGGCAGATATTCTCGCCGCTGATCAGTGGGCCAGGGCTGAGGTGCTGAGCGTCAGTCAATCGCTGGCCAGGGCCACGCTAATCTCGCTGGGTTAAGCAGCTAGGCGTAATTAAACCCAAGATGGTGGCGGGAGTGGCGGGGATGAAACTCTCTGTCGGTGGGCACAGCCGCCAAACCCCTGCTTACTATTAATTAGGCTTACCTACCTAGGAGGTCGCATTGTGGAGATTTTGATTGTACTGGGGGCAATCGTCGTTGCTTTTTTGATGCTTGGCTGGCTGTTTAAGCTGGTCAAAAACACAATTCAAACCGTACTACTGGTGGCCTTTTTGCTCATGGCTCTGTATTTTTTGTTTGATATTGGGCCAGGGGCCATTTGGGAACAGATTCAACAATGGCTACAACAAGTGATGCGCCGATAGCTAATGGCCATTAATTTCTCTGATTTGCCCGTGAGCCCCGTTCTTCGTCGGGACCTGCGATTACATTATGCTTGGGGAAATAGGAATCCTAGTCCTAGCACTGTTTGAGGTTAGCTATGTCGCTCAAGGCCAGCGTACAGCACTTCCAAACCCTGGTCATGTCCTTCCATCCCGTGATTGTGATTGAAACGGTGGAAGAAGAACGGGTGCAGGCGCTGATTCATCTCGCCTGCGCTGATATGCAGATGCCGGTGTTTGAATGGAGCATCGCCCAGGGGTTAATGCGATCTCCCGACAGCCCCGACCACCGCTGGCAAAATGAGTACGCCCCCCCTGGCGTTAAACGAAGCCAGCCTCTACCCAAAACTACCGAACCCCTGGATATGTTGCGTCACCTTCAGGATATGTCCCCCAAGGCCGTCTACTGGCTAAAGGATTTTGGTGAATACCTTAAGGATCCGGCTGAGGC
>JAAUUR010000355.1 GCA_012031045.1 Leptolyngbyaceae cyanobacterium SM2_5_2 | reverse complement strand
ATGTGATTGAAGTGGGTGGCCTTCGCAAGGAATCCATGCTGGTGGCCATTGGCGGCAGCGTGGGCCTACTGGGTCAGGATGTCTATGGCGAGTTTGGCATTGCCATGGGCTCCCAGGTGATCAATCTCCATAAGTAAAATCCACCTCCCCTGAAAGCCAACCGGGTATCGACTTAAAGCAGGAAATCCCCGCCGGGAAAGAGGTCAGAGGCTAGGGGATCCGGAATGTCTGGCTCCTGACTCCTGACTCCTGACTCCTGTTCACCCTCTATTACCGATCAAAGCTCGCCATCCGCCGGGCCGCTCCGATGCTCTGCTCCGCTGGGCCGTAGGTTAGCTCCAGGGCTTGCTTTTGGGCAAAGGCTTGGGAGGCTTCACGGTAAACGCTGCGGGTGGTGGGCAGGGTGCGGCGCTGGCCACTGTAATCAAAGGTGATAGCGTACTCCACATCTTTTTGCAGGAGGGGATCGGTGCGCTGCTCGTTGGGCTGGCGCTGGCGGCTGTCTAACTCGTCAGCAGTAGGGCGAGGTGGCAGGGCTGGCCACCAGAGCCCTTCGTCGTCGGGGCCAGTCACGGCTCCCTGGGGCTGCACGCCGTTGCGATTGACTAAAGACGTTGAGGCAAAGGTTTCCTGATGAATAGTCTGGCGTCGATCAAAGCTTTGGGCGTACTCCACCTGCCAGGTGTAGGTCACGGTGGCGGTAGCTTCGTAGGTACCCGTGGTGATGGCATCACCGGTGGCCGGGTAGTTTTCACACCCGGCCACCAGGCTTAGCGCTACCCCCGCCGCGCCCAGACCTAATTGAGACAGCGATCGTCTGGAAAAAAGAAGCGCCATAAGCCGGTTGCCTCCACCCTCGTGTCATACCCCTAAGACATAGCACTGGCGGATGCGGAACTGCTAGCGTAGGTAGCGACTGCCTAAAGTGGCACAGGGTTCTGTTTAAATTGTTAACTTCCTTAGTTATTCCGATATATTCCGGATTGAACTGGAAAGAATAGGTGAAGTAGGTAGGGATTGTCTTCAACTCCCGTTATCCTGACGAGGATAGTACCCCTGGAATAGTCTCGAAAATTTCATAGGTGTTCCTGCTGATAGCTGCCCCCGCTTTCAAGAGGATTCTTGATGACCCAAACGCCCCTATCCCTCCAACAGACCTTTCAAACCCTGACCCCCTTTAACTGCCTGCCCGAAGCGGCCTTGCAGCAGCTTTTACAGACCGCCCAGCCGTTTAAGTATCGGGTGGGGCAACCCCTCATGCGGCGCGAAGTGCTGACCCAGCAGGTGATTGTGCTGCTGGAGGGACAGGCGCGGCTGTTGGGGTACGATCCCCGCAATCAACAGCCGGTTACCCTACAGCGGCTGGCGCGGGGTGAACTGGTAGGAGTCATCAGCCTGATTCGAGGCCAACCCTGCGAAACGGTAATTGCCTCGACCGAGGTACTGGCGCTGACTCTGCCCTCCTATACCTTTTTGCAGTGTTTGGATGATTACCCCGACTTTGGCCGGGCCATCCGCGACCAGATTTACCAGATTGAAGCCTTTGACCTGCTCAGTCAGCACGCCCAGGCCCGAGCGCTAGATTTGGGGGATCTAAAGGCCAAGGCCCGGATGGTGTGTGACGAATCGGCGATCGTCACCCTGCCCAATGGCCGCTGTAGCTTGAGCAACCTTGATCCAGAGTTAACCTGGATCCTCAGCGGCGGAACCATTCTCAACGTGCCGGTGGGGTCTGCCATGCCCGTTGAGCCCGACTCCACCGTAGAAGTCCTCAGTCCCCAGGGCGCCCGACTGATTGGTCTCACCCCCACCGTTCTGGCCGAAACCTTTCAGGTGGAAGCCGAGCCAGCGGTGATTGAGCACAAACCCGTGGAAGTGCTGGATGTGAATGGCATTCCCTACGCCACCGAAGCCCAGCTTACCGCCAGCCCCGGTACGGCAGTGGCAGAATCCAAAGGCGATGGTCGTGCCCAGGGCTATCCCTTTGCGCGGGGTCGGGGCCAGGTAGATGGATCCCTGGCCTGCTTCGACATGCTCAGCCAGTACTTTAAAATGCCTTTCCGCAAGGATGTGATCAAGCGCATCCTGACTAACCAGCACGAGCGCATGGGGCAGTTGTCGCTACCCATCTGCGGCTCGATTAGCGAGATGATGGGGCTGAAAACTCAACTGGTGAGGGTGCCCGTTGGAGCCTTTAGCCGCCTCAATACTCCCTGCCTGATTGCCTGGCAAGATAGCTTTGCGATTCTCTACGAAACCTCGGAAAAGGCTTATATTCTTGGCGATCCTGAAGTTGGCTTAATTCGCCGCACGCCGGAGAGTTTTGCCGCCGCCTGGGGCGACAGTGGCGAAGTGCTGCTGCTGGAGCAAACCCGCGAAACGCCCCAGCAAAAGTTTGGCTTGCAGTGGTTCTGGCCGTCTATTCAAAAATATCGCTGGGTGCTGATTGAGGTGTTTATCGCCTCGTTCTTTGTGCAGTTGTTTGGCCTGGCCAACCCGCTGATGGTGCAGATCATCATCGACAAGGTGATTGTGCAAAACAGCATCGACACGCTGCAGGTACTCGGTGTCTTTTTGGTTATTGTAGCGGTGTTTGAGGCGCTGCTTAGCAGCCTGCGCACCTACCTGTTTGTCGATACCACCAACCGCATCGACATGGCCCTGGGCACAGAGATCATCGACCATCTGTTTCGCTTGCCCCTGCGCTATTTTGACCGCCGCCCAGTGGGGGAACTCTCCAGCCGCATCAACGAGTTGGAGAATATCCGCCAGTTTCTCACCGGCACGGCCCTGACCGTGGTGCTGGATGCGGTGTTCTCGGTGGTGTACATCGTGGTGATGTTCATCTACAGCTGGCTGCTGACCCTGGTGGCGCTGGCAACAATTCCACTCTTTGTGGGGTTAACCTTTGCGGTCGCTCCGATTGTGCGGCGGCAGCTACGGGTCAAGGCAGAACGCAATGCGGCCACCCAGGCGTTGCTGGTGGAGTCGCTGTCGGGTATTCAAACCGTAAAGGCTCAGAACATTGAGCTACGCACCCGCTGGAAGTGGCAAGAGCGCTACGCCGAATATGTCAGTGCCGGGTTCGTCAACGTGCTGACCTCTACGACGGCTAACTCAGCCAGCAACTTTTTGAACAAGCTCTCGGCACTGTTGGTGCTGTGGGTGGGGGCCTATCTAGTGCTGCAGGGACAGTTGACCCTAGGCCAGCTAATTGCTTTTCGGATTATTTCGGGCTACGTAACTGCGCCAATTTTGCGGCTGGCCCAGCTCTGGCAGAACTTCCAGGAAACGGCTCTGTCTTTAGAACGGCTGTCGGACATTATCGACCACCCCCAGGAAACCGACGCCGACGACGCCAACCAAATTCCCATGCCGGAGATTGCCGGGCAGGTTACCTACGAAAATGTGGCCTTCCGATTTGCCCCGGCTGGCCCCATGCAGCTGATCAACATCAACCTGGAGTTTCCAGCGGGGATTTTCATCGGCATCGTCGGCCAGAGTGGATCCGGTAAAAGTACTCTGATGAAGCTGCTGCCCCGCCTCTACGAAGTAGAATCGGGCCGGATTTTGATCGACAACTATGACATCAGCAAGGTAGAACTCTACTCGCTGCGGCGGCAGATTGGCATTGTGCCCCAGGATAGCCTGCTGTTTGAAGGCACCATTCAGGAGAATATTTCCCTCACCAACCCCAACGCCGAGCCCAATGTGATTATTGAAGCCGCTAAAATTGCCTGCTGCCACGACTTCATTATGGATTTACCCCTTGGTTACAACACTCGGGTTGGCGAACGGGGCTCGACCCTATCTGGGGGGCAGCGGCAGCGGATTGCCATCGCCCGTACCATCCTGCAAAACCCCCGCGTGCTGATTCTAGACGAAGCTACCAGTGCCCTCGATTACGATACTGAACACCAGGTGTCGATGAACCTAAGCCAGTGGGCTCAGGAGCGCACGGTGTTCTTCATTACCCACCGACTCAATACCATCAAGCAAGCCGACCAGATTTTAGTGATGGATCAAGGCTCAGCCGTGGAACTAGGCACCCACGACGAGCTGATGGAACTCCAGGGCCGCTACTACACCCTCTACCAACAGCAGTCGAGCATAGTTTGATGCCCTAACGGGCTAACCGAGCTGACTAGATTGCTTGGATGACTATCTGACTGACCCACTGACCACACTATCGCCTGCACACCCCGCGTAGAAACTACTTCAGGACATTACTTATGGTTCGCATTCAAGCTTTTACCCCTGGGCAGGGGACCAACCCAGACGACAAGGGCGATACTGTGCTCTCGACCCAGCCCTCCCGTGAGGCCGAGCAGTTTGATAAGCCGGTCATTCTCCGCCAGTCGCCCCGCTGGTCGCGGGCGGTGGTGTGGAGCATCGTAGGAGTTACGGTTGCCACCATTGGCTGGGCCTGTCTGGCCAAGTTTGAGGAAGCCGTACCGGCCCAGGGCAAGCTAGAGCCTCTGGGCATGGTGCAGCCGGTGCAGGCTCCGGTGGGCGGCGTGGTACAGCAGGTGTACGTTACCGAGGGGCAGGCGGTGGAGGTGGGCGATCGCCTGGTTAGCCTCGACCCCAAAGCCACCCAGGCCCAGTTGACCTCCCTGGAAGTGATTCGCACCAAACTCCAGGAGGAAAACGCCTTCTACCGCTCCCAGTTAGCGGATCAAATTGACGCCAGTGCGCCTGCCGACCTGGCCCCCGGCATTGTGCAGTTAACCAGCAACCGGGCTGCCCTGGTGGCTGAGAATGCCCTCTACCGGGCCCAGCTAGCGGGGATCTCACCGGAGAGAGCCTGCCAGCGTCCCAGCGGGCTCGCCTACAGGCGGCCAATGCCGAACTGAACTCACGGTTGAATATTGCCAATCTGGAAGTTGACCAACTGCGCCGTCAGTTAACCCAGACCCAGGCCCAACTGGCCAACGCCCGCGACGCGCTGCGGGTGAATCAGGACATTTTAGTGCGCATTGGCCCCCTGGCTGAAAAAGGCGCGATTGGTGAGATCCAGTACCTCCAGCAGGAGCAGGAGGTCAATAATCGCCAGACGGAAGTAAACCGTTTGGTAGAAGAGGAACAGCGACTAGAACTGGCGATTGTTCAGGCCCAGGAGCAATTTCGTAACACCCAGGTGGCCTCCCAGGACGACCTGCAAAAACGGATTGCTGCCAACGACAACCAAATCGCCAATATCGACAGCCAGCTGACCAAGACCATGCTGGAAAACGACAAACGCCTCCAGGAAGTAGAAGGGCAACTTGTGGAGCTTCAGCAAACCCTCCAGTATCAGGATTTGCGGGCTCCTGTCAGCGGTACTGTGTTTAACCTAAGGGCCAACCAGCCTGGTTATGTAGCCAACTCCACGGAACCAATCATGGAGATCGTCCCCGCTGATGCCCTGGTGGCCAGGGTCTTCATCACCAACCGCGACATTGGCTTTGTGCAAGAAGGCATGGCCGTGGACTG
>JAAUUR010000354.1 GCA_012031045.1 Leptolyngbyaceae cyanobacterium SM2_5_2 | reverse complement strand
CACCTCAAGCAGTTTGATATTCCGGTAATCTACGGCCCTCGCCTAGCCATGGCCCTGCTGGAAGGCAAGCTAGAAGAGGCGGGTGTCGCCGACCGCACCGAGCTGCGGCGGGTACGACCTCGGGAAACGGTGCGAGTCGGCAACTCTTTTTGGTGGAATACATCCGCAATACCCACTCCATTGCCGATAGCTGTTCCGTCATTATTCACACCCCCGTTGGCATCGTGGTGCATACCGGTGACTTCAAGTTTGACCATACCCCAGTAGATGGTGAAACCTTTGATATTCAGAAGCTAGCCGAAGCTGGAGAGCGGGGTGGTTCTCTGCTTGGTAAGCGACTCTACCAATGCCGAGGTGCCAGGGCATACCGCCTCGGAACGCTCGGTTTTTCCTAACCTCGATCGCGAGTTTTCCAAGGCCGATGGGCGGTTGATTGTTACTACCTTCTCCTCCTCAGTGCACCGGGTTAACATGATTTTGGAGTTAGCCCAAAAGCACAATCGCATGGTGTTTGTGGTGGGCCGTTCCATGCTTAACGTAATTGCCCATGCCCGAGAACTGGGCTATATCAAGTGCCCCGACAACCTGTTCCAGCCCCTGCGCATGTTAAACCAGGTGCCTGATCATAAAGCCTTGATTCTGACTACGGGCTCCCAGGGTGAGCCCATGGCCGCCCTGACCCGCATTGCCGAGGGTTCCCACCGCCAAATCAGGGTGAAGTCGGGGGATACTGTTGTCTTTTCCGCTAACCCCATTCCGGGCAATACCATTGCCGTGGTCAACACCATCGATAAGCTGATGATGCGTGGGGCCAGGGTCGTCTATGGTAAGGACAAGGGTATTCACGTGTCTGGCCATGGGTCACAGGAGGATCACAAGCTCATGCTGGCCCTTACCCAGCCGAAATACTTTCTACCGGTGCATGGCGAGCACCGGATGCTGGTTAGACACTCGGAAATTGCTCAGAGTATGGGTATCCCTGCCGACCACATGGTAATTGTCCAGAATGGCGACATCGTTGAGCTGGAGAGCAACGGCATTCGCATTGCTGGCCAGGTGGCCTCTGGAGTCGAACTGGTTGACTCCTCACGGGTGGGGTTGGTCGGTCGAGATATTTTGAAAGATCGCCAGCAGCTAGCTGAGGATGGGGTAGTTTCGATCGCGGCAGCCTTAGACAATCAGGGGAAACTAGCCGCTGAGCCAACGGTGCAACTGCGTGGGGTAGCCCACTCGATTAACCCAGAGCGGCTCCAGCAAGCTGTCAAACAAGTGCTGACCCAGGTGCTCGAAACCCACGGGTCTGAATTGATTGTCAACAGCCAGGGAACACCGCCCACCGTTGATTGGGATGGCCTAAAGCCGTCATGGAGCGAGATTTGCGGCGGTTACTGCGACGTGAGCTAGATAAGCGTGACCCACTGCTGATTCTGCTGCTTCAAGGTGTTCCGGCTGTGGCGGTCACTCGCCGCAAGCCAGCCGCTGCAGCGGTTTCCTAGACCTTACAGCCCCACTGTGGTGGCTACTGGCCACAATCCAGCCGCTACAGCAAGTGTTTTAGCTTTTAGGACACCGCTGGAGTGGCTGCCACGGCCTAGGCCAGCTGAATACGTAGATAATCATGAAAGACAGGACAGCCTGTGTTTTGCCCCTGGGCTAGAAGTCTGAGCAGTTGTATGCTATGCCTCTTGCTTGACGCTATAATGCAGTCAAGCAAGAGCAGACGTGCTCAGGTAGGGAACCATAGCACGTATCTTAAGGGGCTACCAGTCCTCGACACTGAGTGCTTCCCAAAAAGGATTCCTGTGTAGTATTGCCGGTTTGTTAAAGCCTGTTTTGGCATCAGCAAGAATTCTAGAAGTTGCCCGGTTCGTAAGCGACCCATCTATGCCTGTAACGGCCATAATCCCGACCCTGGGGCGGCGGTTCTAGCGGTAGATCTCTTGCCATTCATCCTGATTTCCCGGTTTGAGCGAAGCGTGGGAAAGGCTCATGGCTTCGATCTACCTATTTCCATGGAAAATTTTTAGTTTTATCCGCCCTAGTGAGCGTTGTACGAGGAATTTGAATGCCGAAGCAGATTATTATTGCTGAGCAGCACCGGATCGCCGCGGTTTTTTCAGAAGATCAGATTCAAGAGTTGATTGTGGCTACCGGTAGCCACCAGGTGAGTGATATTTATCTCGGTACCGTAGAGAACGTCTTACCCGGTATTGATGCGGCCTTCGTCAATATTGGAGATAGCGAGCGCAACGGGTTTATGCACGTCTCTGACTTAGGCCCTCTGCGGCTGAAACGGATGGCAGGCTCCATTACTGAATTAGTGGCTCCCCAGCAGAAAGTGCTGGTGCAAATTATGAAGGAGCCTACCGGTAATAAGGGGCCACGGCTAACCGGTAACATTACCCTGCCCGGTCGCTATCTGGTTTTAATGCCCTACGGACGTGGGGTCAATCTTTCTCGCCGCATCCGCAGTGAAAATGAGCGTAACCGTCTGCGGGCGCTGGCTATTTTAATTAAACCCGCCGGTATGGGCCTGCTGGTACGCACCGAGGCCGAAGCCATCAGCGAAAATGCCATTATCGAGGATTTAGAAACCCTGCAAAAGCAGTGGGAGAGCATTCAGCAACAAGCGCTTTCAACTCGCCCGCCTGCCTTGTTGAATCGAGATGACGACTTTATTCAGCGGGTGCTGCGGGATGTTTACAATGCCGATGTCAACCGCATCGTTACCGACTCGGGCACTGGCCTCAAGCGCGTCAAGCAACACCTGGCCAACTGGAGTGATGGCCAGGTGCCCAGCGGCGTGTTGATTGACCAGCATCGTGAACGGGTGTCAATCCTGGAGTATTTTCGTGTTAATGCTGCCATCCGTGAGGCTCTCAAGCCCAGGGTAGATCTGCCTCCGGGGGCTACATCATCATCGAACCCACTGAGGCCCTGACCGTCATTGATGTTAACTCAGGCTCGTTTACGCGCTCAGCCACGGCTCGCGAAACAGTACTGTGGACCAATTGTGAAGCCGCCACAGAAATTGCCCGACAACTCCGTCTACGCAACATTGCCGGTGTCATTATCGTTGACTTCATCGATATGGACTCGCGCCGTGACAAGCTGCAGGTGCTAGAACACTTCAGCAAGGCGTTACGGGCGGATAAAGCTCGCCCTCAAATTTCCCAACTTTCTGAGCTGGGCTTAGTTGAGTTAACTCGCAAACGCCAGGGGCAAAACATCTACGAATTGTTTGGCCGCCCCTGCCCCACCTGCGGCGGATTGGGACATCTAGTTCAGCTTCCCGGAGATACGCCTGCCGATGGCGTGCAACCGGTGCCCCGGGCCCTGGCCTCAGTGCCCGGCGGAGACAGTCCGTTGTTGCCAGCCCTCCGCGATATGCCGGTGGATACCTTTGGAGGCCAAGCGGATTTGCAAGAGCTGGATTTAATCAATCATCCCAGTTATCAAGATAAGTCCGGTAAAGGCAATCGGCGGCGGCGGCGGCGGGAACCGCTACCAGGGCGCGGTAACGGCAAAGAAGCTCCCATTCCTAGAGAGAGCCTACCTTTGCCTGGGTTGTCAAAAGATATGCCAGTTAGCCCTGCGACCGAGCCTCTCCCAACGCTGCCAAGCGAGGAGGAGAAATCTCCGGCGCGGGTAAGTCGGAGCCGTACCCAAAATCGAGAAGACAAAAAATCGATCACCCCGCCCCAGATCGTAACCGTTGAAATGACCACTGATGAACAGCGCGTCTACGCCATGATGGGCATATCTCCCCTGGTGTTAGCCGCTCATCAAGAGGTAACTGACCCTCGCAATGTAATTATTTCTGTGGTTGCACCGGGTCAAGCTCCTGCCATTGACCAGCTGCCTGCCACGGCCCTGCCAGGGCTGCCTGCCATGGTCACCGAAGACAATTCTCAGCCGGTTGGATCTATTCCCACAGCCAGTGAACCGACTAGTGAACCGGCTACAGAGACGGCTCTGAAGAGCGAAGCGGCGGCTGTGGAAACGGTAGAGCGGCCAGATAGCTTATCGGCTATGGATGAACAGGAGACGCTGTCCATGGAGGCTGATAATTTGGTACGGCGGCGGCGGCGGCGGCGCTCCTCAGCCAATGACAATGGTGACGATTAGTTCTTGTCTACCATCGAGCTTCTCGGTTGATGAATATTGCTGGCATTGATGAAGTAGGACGCGGAGCGCTATTTGGCCCGGTGGTTGCAGCGGCTGTGGTGCTGTCAGAGTCGACCTGTCAGCAGCTTCAAGGTCTCGGCGTTACCGATAGCAAGCGCCTTAGCCCTAGCCGTCGGCAGTGCCTAGTAAAGCCAATTCAAACCTTAGCCCTAGACTATGCCCTGGGGCTGGCTTCAGTGCACGAGATTCAGCGGCTGAACATCTTGCAGGCTACACGGCTAGCTATGCAGCGGGCCGTCCGTCGGCTCCAGCATCCTCCTGATTTATGCCTGGTGGATGGCAACCAGGCTATTCCCTACCTGGGGTTGCCCCAGCGTCTAGTCATTCAGGGTGATCAAAAACATACCGAGATTGCAGCCGCCAGTATTTTGGCCAAGGTCTGGCGGGATAGTTTGATCACTCGTTTAGACCGCCGTTACCCCGGCTATGGGTTGGCTACGAACAAGGGGTATGGCAGTGCCTATCATCGTCAGGCCATTCAGCAGCTGGGATCCACGGCCCAGCACCGGCTGTCCTTCAAGGGCTGTAACCCCCACCCCACCCCTTAATGTATGGCTTAATTTCCTGAAGAGTGGGGCCAAAGCAACAACCTAGCTGAGATGCTTGGCTTAGTGCGGTTACCGACTTATTCCAGCGCAAGCGCGGCTCCAGGCATAACCAGCGGACATGGGCTGCCATCGTTGGCCTCAGGGGGAATCAGCGCCACCACATGGGGAACCGGGCGGGGCTCGTAGCCCACCAGGGATTCTCCCCGAAAGGCCAGCGAAGTACTAGCGCCTGAATCTAGCATGACGGCATCACGCAGGCCGGCTTGATGCAGCAAAATACCCAGTTCTACAGAATCGACCATCGTGTGGCTAACCCCGATCACAGGTTGACCAGCCTGGTTAATACCCCAAAAAGCACGATGACGCCTGGCATCAAAGTCAAACAATGTACCGAAACTGCTGGCTGGCTGAGGATGGCCGTCTTTAACCAGCCAGGCCGCTCCAACAAAAGCATCGGTAACTCCAGGCAGAGCGCTATATATCCCGGCCAAGGTGTTATGCTGCGCCGCATCAAAAGGTACAAAGCTAACTTGATTGGGGGCAATCAAGATAAGCGGACGACCATTCAAGCGAGGGTTTTCGCTAGCATTACCGGGAACAAATTGCCGGGTGCTCTGGCTCAGCACTGGGCCGATCATCACGTTAGAATCCAGAAACTTGAGAGAGAAGAAGCCCCCGTCAACCGCCCCTACGGCATTGGTGCCGGCTAGAATCTCAGGTACCTGGTAGCGACTATCGGCATGGATTGTGAC
>JAAUUR010000353.1 GCA_012031045.1 Leptolyngbyaceae cyanobacterium SM2_5_2 | reverse complement strand
GTCTTGTCGTAGGCGTCTATCACCGTCAGGTGAAGTGTGTCAGGGGTGACGGTGCCGTAGATGCAATCGAAGGAGGAAGAGGGTTGGTAGAGTGCCCCAGTCAAGGAATTATCGGTAACTTGGAAGACTAGATAGATAGCGCCCGTGGTATTGGCTACGGGAGATTCGCCGTAGAGATAGGTGCCATCAACCAGACCAGGATGCCCCCCCACCGCGCCTTGGGTGGCCATAGTCGAAACTCCAATCACGGCGGCAACCGCCGTAGCCAATCGCATAAGACTCGTTTGCAACTGGTGCTGCCAGCAAGATGTCGATCTAGAGATTTCAGAAGCCGGGAGGGTAGGGGCTGCCATGACGGGAAATTGCATTCGACATCCTTACTATGCCTGGGAGCTGAGGCGGTGGCGGTGATAGCTCCCCAGCCTGAAGGTGATGCTCGTTAGATCGGGGAGTGATCCAAATCACGGGGGGTATCAAGCTTTCAAGGAGAGTGGTCCAAGTTGGGTAAGGCTGCAATAAATTTTTTCCTAAGGGCATAGAAAAACCGGGGTTTGTAGACGGCTGCTTTTAAGCGCGCCATTTGAGTAACTGGGTTTTGACCGGCGTTGCAAAGTCTCGATTTTCGATCTGGCAACGCTGGTATTCCTTTTTGAGTTGGTAATACCAGCGGGCTGGGGTATCAGAGTCTTTAATTAACCTGAGCACTGACTCATGCTTAAGCCCCTGCTGCTGTTTGATCACCACATCTCGATCCTGCCCCAGGAAAGAGCGAATCAGGCTAGGAAGCATGGGCTTGAGCAGGTTGCCCCAGGGAATATCCCAGTACAGCTCGAAGGTGACATCGGTTTGGTCATCGGTGAGCGGCGTTACTGTGGTCAGGTTGACGACTCGATGCTTGGGGGTGGTGGTTTCCTCCGTGCGCACGCCGGGCAGGTAAAAGATGATTTCGTTGTCGGGTATGCCGCCAATCAGCCAGTAGCCCCGTCCCATGGTGCCCATGTGGTGCTTGCGCATGGTGAAGCCGTAGGGTGATGGGTCAAACCATTTGATTTCATCATTCAGGGTGCCGCCCCGCCACCACCAGGAGCGATGGACAAAGGGGGAGTGGGCCGGATCCATCAGCCCCACAACAGCATGGTCAATGTAGCAGGGAAACCGCATGGTGTAGGTGATGTTGGGCGGCACATCGTCGGCAACGCCCGGCACCCTGGGCACGTCGAATCTCGGCGGCTGGGCCTGGGCTCGGTCAGGGTCGGCCATGTAAATCCAAACATTGCCCTGCACTTCTTTAATGTCGTAGCACTGCACGTCAAACCGGCTGAGATCCATCACCTGGTTGGGCATCAGGGAAGGAATTTCCACACATTTGCCGTTTTCATTGAACCGCCAGCCGTGGTAGCAGCACTGCACATCTTCGCCGTTGTACCAACCACAGCTGAGGGGCACGGCCCGATGAGGGCAGATATCCCGAATAGCAAAGGCTTTGCCCTGGTTGGTGCGGCCAAACAGGATGGGCTCATTGAGCAGCGTTTTGGCCACCATTTTGCCCCGCTTTAACTCGTGGCTGGGCATGGCGTGATACCAGATATTTCGCAGTAGGTAGATGTCGTTTACAGCAACCACGATGTCGAAAGACCCATAGATTTAGCACTCCATACTCTATCAGAGGGCTGCCAGGAGTGAGCGGGGGATAGCTGACAGTTCTGCGATTGGTGGCTACCTCACCCATCACGCATCCCGGTCGTCTTAATCATCACCGGGCGTGAGGTTGATCACCAGCCTGCACCTGGAGGCCAAACGGTTACTTCTGTAGTTATTCTGCGTCCCCAGCCCCTGCAACTGGGATGGTTAGCCTGCGGGCTGACCTAACTGGCAGGCCCTTAGCCAATCAGGAGAACCGATATGACTGCTCAAGCCCCTGTTTTAGAGACGTTCATCAACCGCTATAGCGATCGCAACTACCGCTACCCCGTACTGGTGCGCCACCAGGGCACGGTGATTGCCCTGGCCATGGATGATCAGCGTCGCATCTATTATTCCGTCCTCAACCTCAATGGTCAGGATAGTTCCCTAGACGTAAATTTCTGGTCGCCGCAACCCCAGGAGTTGGAGTTCCCTAGAGAAATCGCTGAAGTTGGCTTTGGCGTAGCCGATCAATTACTGCTGCCCACCATTAAGATCGGTAGCCGCACTCCGGTGGCCCCTGGCACGGTGGTGGCCGCCAACGAAGAAGACAAGTTCCTCTCCCGAACCGCCCGATTGACCGCCGATGCCCCCTTCCAGGCCATGTCAGACGGGCGGTTCGTCTACGTGTTTCGCCAGGCCATTGCGGCCAGCCACCCCGACCAAATTACCGTGCCTGGCCCCGGCGATCTCCCGGTGCCCATTGTCGATTCCACCCTGCTGGTGGATCGCTTTGTGCTGTCGGGCGCGTCGGGGGCATCCCAGGCGGGGGACAATCCACCGGTTCCCCAGCTCCAGCTCAACCTGGAGGTGCGGTTCCGCCGCAGTCGCAGCAAAACTCGGCCCCAGAGCACCAAAGACAGCCTGGGGGCTAAGGATATGCAGGATCAGCCCTTCTTTGAGCCCACCCAGGAACTTTCCTTCATCAACAACCTGCAAGACGGGCGCTTTTCCATTCTGCTGCTGCCCACCAGCATTGCCGAGGTGTCGCGCTGGCAAATTTTTGCCTGCAACGGTGCCACTGGGTTAATTGACGCCTACAACGTCGAGCGCTCCCTGGATGGACTCTTCAACACGCGGGGTACACAGGCCCCCAGCACCACCGACGCCGCCGAAACCGCCCTCGACTTTAGCCGCCCCACCGACCACATTACCCTCAGCCCTGGCGTTACCCTGGGCCAAAACTTTAGCCAGGAAGCCTGGATTTTTCCCCGCGTTACCGCTCCCGAACCCGGCCTTGAGCTAGAGCAGGCGCTGCTGGGGGCCAATCAGAAAACCGTGGATGCGCCCCCCTCGGTTTGGATTGTGGAGAATCGCCGGGTGCGGGTGGGCTTTGGTGATGGCACCCGCTTCCACACCTTCTTGACCGGCGACGTGCTGCGCTCGAATCAGTGGAACCACCTGGCGGTGGTGTTTAGCGATGAGGCCAGCGATCGCGGCTACCACCTCTACATCAACGGCCTGCCGGTGGAGGTGCAGCCCGAAAGCAGCCCCGGCCTCAGCCTGAACGCCCTACCCATCGGGGCTCCCGTCACCCTGGTGGGCTCCCCCAGCCAGAGCTTCTTCGGGCTAATTGATGAAATTCGCCTGTGGAACCGGCCCCGCCGCGAGCGAGAAATTCGCCGCGATCGCCACCTCCGTCTGACGGGTCAGGAGTTTGGCCTGGCCGCTTACTGGCGGCTCGACGAGGGCGATGGCCCAGAGATTCTGGATCAGACCGGCAACCATCCCCCGGCAGCGCTCAGTTCCGAGGGGTTTGCGGCGCGGGCCTGGGTCACCTCCGATGCGCCGATTGGCGAAAACGCCGGGGTCAACCGCGATAGTTTCCGGTTTGAGGGCCGCACCGTAGCCTCCGGCCTGGCCTCACTGCTCTACTTTCAGCAGGAGCAGGCCCGCACTGGCTACGACCAGCAGGCCAAGCCGGTGCGCCAGGGGGCGCGGGTAATGCTGGCCGCAGCCACCCAGGCCGCCGGTAGTGATCGCCGGGAAATTGCCACCCTGGACTTTGGGGTCAACGCCAACGGCAGGCTGGCCAAAATTCCCGACCATCTGCCCCTCCAGCCGGTTACCGTGGAGCGCGAGGGTGCGCCGGTGGATGTTAGCGCCGAGCAGGCTGAAATTGAGGCGATTCAGCAGCAGATTGACCAGATTCTCAGCGCCGATGATACGGCAGATGTCAGCGCTGACCTGGCCCGCATTGAAACACTCCAGGCGACCATTCGCGATCGCCAGCAGGCCGCCCGCCGAGTGGATGTCAACGCTGAACTGGAGCGCATTCAGGCGTTGCAGGGAGCCATTAGCCAAAAGACCCAGCGGATTACCACCATCACCGAGGAACTCAGCTACCTCAACCGGATGTTCACCCTGGTGGATGATGCCATTGAGAACCGCAGCATTGCCGCAACGGTGCCAGCGGCAGTTTGGATCATCTCAATCTGCTGTCCCAGCTCAACCGCCTGCGCGACCTGCGCAACCTCCAGGCGAGTGGCCAGAGTGACCTGCAAGAGATGATCAACTTTCTGCGCAGTGCCCGGGCGGTTATGTTCGAGCACGCTAGCTTTGGTGGGCGTTCCCTTTCCTTTGGGCTAATTCCCTTTGGCAATAGCTTCTCCTCTCGCTTTGTGGGCTATACCCAGCTCAACCAAAACAGCTTCAACGACCTGATCAGCAGTATCGGCATTTCCATGTTGCCCCCCACCAGGCGGGGAGAGAGGGGTATTCCTGCCCTGCAAGTTACGGTTTACGAGCACGCTAACCGTAACGATAATGGCCGCCAGTCGGGCTTTGTGCATACGTTTACCGAAGCCACAGACTTCGTCGGACGCGATCTTAACGACCGCATCTCCAGCCTGGATATCTTCGAAAACCCTGCCTTTCGCGCCCGGCGGGAGGCACTGCTTCAGTCCCTCAATACCCTGGCCTTTGACCTCAATGCCGTCCTCAACGAACTGCGCACCATCCGCAGCCAGATCGATACCCTGCGGACTGACCAGAATCGGCAGCGGCAGCAGCTAGAGCAGGCGATGATTAGCGATCGCACCGCCCTGGCCGCCCTCCAAAACCTGCTGAACAAAGGCTTCATTGCCACTATGCCGCTGGTACACAGCGATGGGGCTGGGCTCTCCACCGTGGGCGGGCTACTCACCTTTGCCTGGTCAAACGACACGCCCCTGCTGTTTGACAGCGCCGTGGGCAACGTGGCCCTCTACTTCCGGGGCAGCGACGACCAGTTCTTTGTGGCCTACTACAAAACCCTCACCCAGCGGGCTCGCTACCCCCTCACCGATGCCCCCGGCAATGAAACGGTGGTGGGCTTTGCCCGCTCAACGGAAGCCGAGATGGATCGCATCCGCCTCGATGTAGGAGGAGATGAGGTCGCCTCCACCTGCACCGTTACCCTCCAGCTCAGGGCCGGTGAGCAGGAAATTGTGGAAACCTGGCAGCAGGTGCCCCGCAACCCCCAAGCCTTTGCTAAGGTGCTGAACGGTCTGGCGGGCAATCGTAGCTTCGTTGGGCGAGGTGAAATGGTGGTGGCCGAGGGCCGGGCCGACCGCCTCACCCTGGTTGAGGGCGTCAATCGCGCCCTCCGGCGGGGGCGACGCTGTTTATTGGCGACTTCAAGGCTATCCTGGAAGCCTCGGTGGAGCAGGGCGCTACCGACCTGAGTATTCGTACCGAGGTGGCAATCCCCCGGCGGAAACCCTGCCAGTCTTCTTCCTGGAGTACGACTACGAGGTTCAGGCCAGCACCACCCAGGCCGGGGCTGACCTGTCCACCGGCTCAAAACTGCTGGTCTTCATTGCCAACGGCAGTGGAGCAGCCGTAGAGAACCGCACCGTGCGCAGTGGCCTCACCCTCA
>JAAUUR010000352.1 GCA_012031045.1 Leptolyngbyaceae cyanobacterium SM2_5_2 | reverse complement strand
TCCTGGGAGGGGTAGGGGTGGGTCGCTCAGGTGCTCGACATTGGCCACCCAACCAGACAGGAGATTAAACGGTTGAACTTACGTGCCTTTAAACAATGGGGATTTCAACTGCTGCTGGGGTTTTTAACCTTGGGCTTTGTCGTCGCTTGCCAGGGCAGTAGCCTCACCGGCAGCGAAGACCGTGTGGTTGAACACTGTACCCCCGTAGACCATGCAGCGGGGGCGACCTGTGTGCCCGAAGCATTCGAGCGGTTGGTGACGTTAGATAGTGTGGCCTTTGAGTGTGCGATCGCCCTTGGCCTTAACCCGGTTGGCACCGTGCAGTCTGACTACCAGGCTTTGCTAGAGCCCTTGCAAACCGAGGCTAAAAATATTGGCAAGCAGGGTGAGCCCAGCCTTGAGCAGGTGCTAACCATCCAACCAGATTTGATCGCTGGCCTAGCCTTTAACGAAGCGCAGTATGGTCAATTGTCTAAAATCGCGCCTACCCTATTGTTTGAGTTTGAGTACAGCGGCCAGTGGAAAACGGTGTTTCACGAGGTAGCTACGGCCCTGGGGCAAGCGACAGCCGCCGATAGCGTAATGGCCGATTACTACGCTCGCGCGGCAGACTTCCAGGCTCAGATGGGAGATGAGCTAAAGGATTTTCAGGTTTCCGTCGTGCGGCTCTACCCTGACACGATCAGCCTGTATCTGAAGGATTCCTTTGCTGGGACTGTGCTCCAGGACGCCGGGCTGGCCCGTCCACCCTCGCAGACCTTGGGGGCCGCTGCCGCCGTGCAGCGGTTTGGCAACCCCATTCAGGTGCAAATTAGCCGCGAGCAAATTGCCCAGGCCGATGGCGATGTCATTTTTCTGTGGACGGGAGATAACACCGCCGAGGAACGCCAGAGATCCCAAGAACAGCTTCTGCAATTGCAGCAAGACCCAATCTGGCAACAGCTTAAGGCGGTACAGACAGGGCGAGTTTACGTGGTGCCCGGTTATTGGATCGGCAATGGGCCAATCGCCGCCAACGCCATCCTGGATGACCTGTTCAACTATCTTGTGGAGGGCTCTTAGCCATGCCAGACCAGCTAATTGTGTGCAAAAGCTGCGGCTTTTCGGTCGATGAAGAAAAGCGCGCCGGGGAGACAGGCGGTGCCCATCTGTTGAAACTTCTAGAAGTGCTGTACGCCCAGTGGCCCCGCAACGATGAGCTGAACTTAGAAACGACAGGCTGCCTGTGCATTTGTGAAAAGCCCTGCGCGATCGCCTACGTGGGCACCGGCAAACCCACCTATCTCTTCGCCGACCTCGATGCCACCACCTGCGCCGCTGACCTGCTCACCGCCGCTGAGCTGTACCTCGACAGCAAAGACGGCATGGTTTCGGCCTACACATTGCCCAAGGAGCTTCAATCTCGCAGAATCGCACGAATTCCGCCCGCAACTTAGGATTAATAGGCTATGCACCTTACTTTTGCTGGCTGTGCCAAAATAGCTGTGTAGCCTTGGCAAGGTATACGTAATGACTACCTTTGAGACCATTGTGCGCGAATTGGCATCTGTACCAGAACCATTGCTTTTGCGGGTGCTGAGTTTTATTCAATTAGTAAAAGGTAGCGCTACTTTAGCCACTGACTCTTCCCGCACACCTCGCATTCCGGGCCTGCGTCGATGGACTCACGGGCTTCCCTACAGGGCACTGGCCTGCTAGCCGGTGATGGGTAAAATGGTTGCAGTGCAACTATTCCAGCGTATGAATTGTCCTCACTGCCAAAGCCAACAGATCGTGAAAAACGGCCGGGAATCGATTTCGGACGGAGTGCTGCTCCAGCGCTATCGCTGCAATGCCTGCGGCAAACGCTTTAATGAGCGCACCGGCAGCCTCATGGCGCGCCTACGAACACCTAGTTCAGTAGTGGCTATGGCGTTGAATAGCCGCACCGAAGGAACCGGGGCACGAGCGACAGGCCGCGTTTTTGGGAAATCTCATTCGACAATTCTGCGGTGGGAAGAGCGCCTTGCGAATCAGGTTGAGGAGTGGTCGCCCCCTGCGCCACGAGATCGAGAGGTCACGCTAGAAGGAGATGAAGGGTACACTCGCGTCGGCGAGAACTTCCCCCCCCTCTAGGTCTGAAGGTTGGACGATCCATTTTATTGAACGCGACAGTCGCTACTGGGTCTCCGCGATGGCGGGCCACAAAGACGAACTGCTATTTCAGCGGGGGACACAGCAGGCCTGGCAGTGGGCACAAGCGTGTCCTGCCATTCGATGGTTCACCGATGGTGAGCGGCGCTACGCCAAGGCATTATGGGATTTAGCCAGTGTCTCTCTGGCGCGCCGCGATTGTCCGAGGTATCGCACTCGGAACGTCTGGCGTGAAGGTCTGGAAGTGGCGATGAAAGTCAAAGGCTCTCAAGGTCAGCGACGGGTGGTCTGGATTAGGCCAGAGCATCCTTTCACCGCGATTACCCCCATGGCAGAGGTGCATGCTAATCATAATGAGGCCCAGAATGCGGCCCTGAGGCGACGGTGTAGTGCCTATCGTCGGCGTCAGAACCTCTATGCCAAAACTCGGGCGGGGTTGCAGCGCGTCTTGGATGTCCAGCGAATCATCCATAATTGGGTCAGACCGCACTGGGGACTGGGGAAGACTCCAGCGATGGCCATCGGCCTCTGCACTCGCCCCCTACCAACTCAGGAAATCCTACGCATGAGAGGGTTTCAATGCATCTCCTCTTAACAGACCAGTGCCCCTTCCCTTCTTGACAGAGGGGTCCAGAGTGCGGGCGGGGTCAAAACTGCTACAGAATATCAGGCTTGATCCGTCCAGGCTCTTCCTTCCGCCTTCCTAAAGTAGAGTTGCCCATCAAAGCGTAGAGGGATCAACTCCCAATTCTCGCAGTTTGGCAGCTAGCCGCTCGGCTCGTTGCTTTTCCTGTTCAGCCTGCTGTTGGGCCTGTTCAGCCTGCTGTTGGGCCTGTTCGGCCTGCTGTTGGGCCTGTTCGGCCTGCTGTTGGGCCTGTTCGGCCTGCTGTTGGGCCGCTTCTTCGGGCAGCAACACCAGCTCTCCTTGGGGTGTGTAAAATCTTAGCCAGGTACAATTGCCGCTGGGCGGCTCCTGATCGACCGCCCCCTCCCAAGTGCCTAACCAGAGTTCTAAGGTCTCACACCAAAGCCAGCGCCGCTCGTTAGGGGTCAGGGGATGGTAGCCCTGGGCTAGATCTAACCGCCACCCGGCCAGAGAATTTGGGTTGAATGGATCGAAGACAAAGTAATCTGGTGTCCGAAACGTTTGCTCATAGAGGTCTTTCTTGGCACCTCGGTCAATCGCAGCCGTGCTGGGCGACAGGAGTTCGATAATCACATCTGGGTAGCGGCCCGATTCCTCCCAAATTACCCAGCCCTGCCGTTCTCGATCGGGCTCAACACCCAAGACCGCGAAAAAATCTGGGCCTCTGAAGTCCCGATTCATCACCTGCTGGCGGCTGTAATAGACAAACATATTGCCGCCTACAAAGCTGTCTGGTCGCGATATCAGGGCTTGCTGGGCTGACCGAATCAGCACATTCATGGCAATCCGATGGCGATTACTTTCCAAAGGTTCTCCATCGTCAAAAATTAAGTCGGTCGGAGGGGTCGGAACTTCCCAATCCGGTGGGAGGGGTGGATGGGAGGATAAGGCAATCTCTTGAACCATGACTTTCGCCTCTGCCGTGTGTTGCTATTCTACCGAGATACTCAGGGAGCTAGAACCGATAGTGTTTGACCCACGGCACCCTGGCTCACCACTGCCCATTACGGTTGCCCAAATGCCAAAATCTGAGCCGCACTAAGGGCGAAAGTGGGAATGACTGTCGAGGTAATCGTCCCGTCTTTTTGATATGTCGTGTCTTCGTATTGCCCGTTCACCCATAGGCACACCGTCACCTGCTGCATCTCTGGGTCAATAATCCAATATTCATTAATGCCACGGGCGGCATATTCCGTGCGCTTGTAGCGATAGTCGCGGTCTCGATTTTCTGGCCCTGGCGACACCACCTCAACTACCAACACTGGGGGTAGCATCTCCTGGGTGATGGTATTGCGGCGCTGGCCTGCTAGGGCCGCATACCCCTCTTCACTGAGAACCGCTAAGTTGGGCAAGCGCACCTTGGCCCGCCGACCGCTGACAGCAATTTCTAAATCCTTGAGGTTAATCAGCGTGATCGCCATGTGCTTAGCCAGCTCGAACATTAGCAACTTGGCCAACTGGCAATTTTCTGGCGATTCCGTCGGCATTTCCACTAATTCCCCATCCACTAACTCGTAGCGGGTGTCGGTGCCGTCGTTATAGGCCAAATACTCCTCCATGGTCATGGTCTTGGAGGACAGACTCGCCGTTTGCGTCATTGTTGCTAGCCTCCGAGATCGACTTCATTGAGCCGTAAAAGCGCTCCCTGATCCTAGCAAATCTTAGGAATGTGCCGATTTTTGGCCCATCGCACACTGTTTTGGCGTGATGCCAAATTTGCGCTTGAAAACAGCAGCAAAATGCCCCTGGTTGCTGTAGCCGCAGCGATGGGCCGCTTCAGCAACGGTAAAGCCGTGCCGCAGCAGTTGCTCGGCCTGAAGCAACCGCTGCTCGGTAACATAGCCCAACACCGTAGTCTGGAAGATGGCCTGAAAGCCGCGTCTGAGGGTGCGATCGCTAACACCCACCCGCTGGGCCAGCTCGGTTTGCGAGGGGGGAGACTCCAGGCGCGATCGCAGAATTTCTGCCGCGTAGTGAATGCGAGCCAGGGTGTCGGGCTTGAGGGCACTGGCTGAAGCGGGTGCCTCGGTGTTGCGTACTTGGTCAAGCTGGAGCGCCATCAGCTCAAACACCTTGCCCTGCAAATAAAGCCGCTTGGTAAGCCCCATCAACGGGCAGTCGATGATTTGCTGAGCCACCGCTTGAATGGCCCTGGTGGTCTTAGGCGAAAAGACCTGCTGCCGGTCGTCGCCTTGCAGCAGGGGTTGCAGTTCTGGGCATACCTCCCCCGCCGGCGTAGCAAACAACTGACTAAACACCTGTGGCTCGATATGGATATTGACCCCCACCTCCGGCTGATGGGCCGGGTGAAAATTGGTCATAGTGGACTGAATGCCGCTGCCGCCAATGTAGCCCTGGGTCGCATCTTGGTAGAGGAATTTGCCGCTATCGACCACCCCCGACAGATGCACCATAAACTCGCACCGGATGAGGATGCCCTCCTCCCCGGTAGGTAAAGTCTTCGTGGTAGGTCTCATGAAAGATGGATAGCTCCAGACCGGGGCACAACTCCATTTCGCGATGGTAGCCGTGACCCAATAGCGGCGGCAGGGTGCGAATTGTTTCCAGGCGATCAATGGAAATCGCTGGCGGGCAGCGCTGCTCGGCCTCTGTCCAAATGGCCTCCATCCCTTGGGTCGTCAGCTCAATCATGGCTTGAGAGAATTATGACTATTGAAAATTAAATCTTAATAGTCTCGGATCCCCAGGGGAGAAGTCAAGGGGAGCGGGGGTGGCGGGAGTCGAGGAGTTAGGAGTTAGGAGTTAGGAGTTAGGA
>JAAUUR010000351.1 GCA_012031045.1 Leptolyngbyaceae cyanobacterium SM2_5_2 | reverse complement strand
GCGGCGGCTAATGGGCCGCTACCGCCCTCGTCGTCTTTGGGTAGTTCGGTATCCTCCCCGGCCCAGCCACAATCGCAACGACGGCTACCAATCATAGCCACGGTGGCCGGGGTGGGTCTGGCGCTGCTGGCCCTGGGGTTCTTTGCCTTGCAAATGCCCAAACGGTTGGCTACGGCCCGACTCACCCAGCAGGCTGAAGATGCTGAGCAAGCAGGGCAAATTCAGGATGCCATTGGCTATCTCGACCAGGTGATTCAGCGTCAGCCTGGGGATAGCGAAACCCTGGCCCAGCGATCGGAACTGCTCTTGAAAAATGGGCAACAAGAGCAAGCTCTGAATGACCTAACCCGTGCCATTCAAACAGATTCAACGTCACCCATCCTGCACTTTCAGCGGGGGAATTTGCGCTCTGACCTGGGCGATTTGCAGGGGGCCATTGATGACTACACAACCGCCCTAGAACTCGACCAAGGCTACAGCGAAGCCTACCTGAACCGAGGCAGCGCCAGGGCAGATTTGGGGGATGAAGCCGGTGCCGTAGACGACTATACAACCGCCCTGGAGGTCACGGATGATCCTGAAAAATGGCGATCGCCTATCTCAATCGCTGCCTTTCCCTATCCAACTTGGAGAACTATACCGCCGCTTTGGGAGACTGTTCTGAGGCGATCAATTTACGGCCTGGTAACGGCTACGCCTACGGCAACCGGGGGCTAGTCAAACGTCAACTAGAGGACTTTCAGGGTGCGATTCAAGATTTTACCATTGCCATTCAAATTAACCCAGATAATCCAGAGCCTTACTACAACCGAGGGTTAACCCGGCAAAATTTGGGCGATTTAAGTGGAGCAATGGCTGATTTTAATCAAACCATTAAGCTCAACCCAAATCACCCCTTTGCCTATTACGATAGAGGGCTTCTAAATGCTGCACTGGGAGAAGTTGATCAAGCCATTGCTGACCTGGAAAAGGTGGCTAGTGCTTGTCTAGAAGTAGGCCGCGTTGGCTGTTTCGACGACGCCCAGTATCAGCTTCAGAAGCTTCGAGAGAGTCAAGCGGATAGCCCTTAACGAACCCGTTGGCGATGCCCACTGCCCGATCGTTTTCTACCCTGATTAACAACTTGAGAGATCTGATCTTTGGTAGCGTTTAAGGTCTCAGCTGAGTCAGAGGCAGCCTCCGCCTTGGGTAAAAGGCGCTGAGATGGAACGGGTGCGATACTTAAACTAACCGTGATAGCCGTTATCACATACAGAGAACGACGATGCAGCATAATGGTACGTCAAAGGGGACACTCCCCTTTTCTTCAGTGGCATTAAAAATCCAGCTATTTCTTAAGGCTTGCCCGTAATAAGTTTATGAATTAGGCGGGGCTTTCTTAAAGATTGAAAGAGTTAGCCACTTCAGCGCCCTTGATCCCTTGACGAAGGTTTTGGGGATGGGTTAGCACCGCGCAGGGCAACCTGACGTTAAGATTTATCCTGAAATGTATACAACGTTCTGGCTCATCATCCTGGGGCCAGCGCTCTGCAACAGGACGCAAAAGGGTTAGGAGAGGCTATGTACAACCTGAAGGTAGTAATTATTGGGGCGGGTATCGGCGGCCTGACTACAGGAATCGCCATGAAGCAAGCGGGCTACCAGGTCGAAATCTACGACCGAGTTTCTGAACTGCGTCCGGCGGGGGCCGGTATTTCCCTCTGGTCAAACGGGGTTAAGGTACTGAATCGCCTCGGATTGGGGGAAAAGCTGGCCGCTATTGGTGGCGAAATGAACGCTATGGAGTACCGCAGTCATACCAATGAACCACTCAGCTACATCGATCTCTATCCGCTGTTTGAGCGGGTGGGGCAGCGGCCTTACCCCGTCGCCCGGACTGACCTTCAGGCTATGCTACTGGACGAGCTTGGCCCCGAAAATGTGCATCTGGAAATGCCCTGCGTAGCCGTTGAACAGGATGAAAACTCCGCCACCGCCATTTTTGAAAACGGCCACCGGGCTACCGGTAATCTCGTGATCGGGGCGGATGGCATTCGCTCTGCTGTGCGCACCTACGTACTAAATCGGCCTGTGGAGCGGCGCTATGCCCGCTATGTCAACTGGAATGGCCTGGTGGCCGCTGATCCTGATCTGTGTGTTAGGGATCGATGGGTAATTTACGTGGGCGATAGCAAACGAGCCTCAATGATGCCGGTAGGCGGCGATCGCTTTTACTTCTTTTTGGCGCACCGATGGAAGCAGGTACCCACGTAGCCCCGCCCCATCGCCGCGATGAACTAGCCAAAATTTTTCAGGGGTGGCCTACGGCGGTGCAAAACTTGATTCAAGCACTGGATCCAGAAACCACTAACCGCCTGGAAATTGCCGATATCGATCCCCTGGAGCGCCTGGTGCGGGGCCGCATTGCTCTACTGGGTGACTCGGCCCACGCCACTACGCCTACCCTGGGCCAGGGTGGTTGCCAAGCCATCGAAGATGCCGAAGTACTGACCCGCTATCTGCACACAACAAACATCAGCGTGCCCGATGCCCTCAATCGCTACGAAAAAGCTCGCCAAGATCGCACCGCTGAACTGGTGCTTAAAGCCCGCAAACGCACCAGCACTATCTACGGTCACGAACCCTCTGCTACCCAGCAGTGGTATCAAGATCTTAAGCAAGAACCGCCTGAAACCGTTATCAACGCTCTCGCCAAGGTGATCTTGGCTGGGCCATTAGGGTAGTACAGGTTGTCGCTACAACTGGTTCTGCCTCCTCTAGGGTCGTCGCGAGAATAGCCTAAAGTAAACCCACTGGCTCAATTCCTTGAGCGGAAAGGCCACATAGGTGAAGGGGTTAATGGTCACGATGATATGGCGGACATTGCGCTTAGCCAGAGCCACGATCGCCCAGGCTACCCAATCCGCCGACATCACCCCAATGGGGTTGAGGTTACTCTTAAACGGCCCCAAGATTAACTTGCGCACCACGCAGGGGGCATCCAGCCGCCGCAGTGTTACCAGGTCACCCATTAACCGCTTAGAAATTTCGTAGAGGGGGCTAAAAGCAGGGCCGACTTCGGCCTCGGAGGTATTTACCCAAACTTCCTTCATGGCTCGCTGGGGAGAGGTTTCCACAGTGCTGAAGAACACCTCCATCAGCCGTAAGCCCGACAGGGCATTGACTTCCAGGGAGGTTTGCATGGCCTCTGGAGTACGGTCGCCGTGAACATTGACACCATGGTTGATCACCAGAATGTCTACTCGCTTGAGGGCATCTCTGAGGTCAGCTTCGGCCCCAGGCTGCCAACGCCAGCATGGAATGCCCGCCGGGAAGTCGGCATTTTCAGCGGTGGTTAGGGCAATGGGCTTAGCCTTCTGCTGAGCGAGTTCGTTTAGCAATGCCCGTCCCAACCGGCCAGAAGCACCCGTAACGGCTACGGTTTTCCCTTTTAGTGAGACAGCAGTACCCATAAGTTTGTCTGCAACGGTGAAATAGCCCGCAAAGTAGGCGTTGGTGTCATCAAAGTGGTGCCGCCAGTGGTAGGTGCGGTTCACTACCCAGTTGGCTGGAATGGTTGTGAGTTCGCCGGGTTCGTGGGTCAGGTCAGTGGTGAGCAACCAGCCCTGGGAGCGGGCGATCGCCGCCAGCAAAATCCGCCGCTGTAGAGGACGCCCAACCACAGCCCTGGCAGACCAACCCCCAGGGCCAACGTTGCCATCAACCCCATCATCACCAGGGATTCGGGCACATCGTTATAAAGCTGAGCCTGGCGATACAACTCCTCGCTAACCGGGGTAAAGTCCTTCTTGTAGACTCGGTGGTGCCAGTTGTGCAGCTTCATCAGGGGTGGCCAGTAATGGCTGACGACATGGTAGGCATCGCGCACCATCTCCGCCAAAAAGACGGCTGCCAAGCCCCACAACCCTTGCCAAATCACCGTTTGCAACGGCATACTCCACGCCTCACGCCAAACTAGCATCCTTATTTTGCCATGCTGGGGGAAATGTCCGGGGTTGGGTGGTGGGGAGTGGGGATACCCTGGTAGGCCAGTCATCTAAGATCCTGGCGTTAAGAACCGCACCGATTTACCGATGCTGGCCGGAGAGTAGGCCAGGCCCTAAGCCCGATTGGTGGCGGTGATCTCATCCAAAATGGCCTGGGCACCCTGGGCACGGAGTTGTTGGGCCAGGTTAGCCCCCAGGGTTTCGGCCTCTGCCGCTGACCCCTGGACGGTGTTTTTAATCAACCGCTGCCCATCCAGGCTGGCCACCAAGCCAGTTAGGGTGAGGGTGCCGCCCTCAAGCGCAGTGTTAACACCAATGGGAACCTGGCAGCCGCCCTCTAGCTCTCGCAAAAAGGCGCGTTCGGCCAGGCAGCGGACCGTGGTAGGGCCATCCGACAAAACACTGAGCAAACTCAGAATTTCCTCGTCGCCAGTGCGGCACTCAATGCCCAGCGCCCCCTGGCCCACCGCATGGAGAGAAATATCGGCGGGGATGATTTGGTGAATGCGATCGCCCATTTCCATCCGCTGCAACCCAGCCACGGCGAGGATAATGCCGTCGTAGCCGCCCTCGTCTAGCTTGCGCAGGCGGGTATTGAGGTTGCCGCGAATGTCCTTAAAAGTGAGGTGGGGGTAATGGTGGCGCAGTTGGGCCAGCCGTCGCAGGGAGGAGGTACCAATGACCGCCCCTTCTGGCAGGGTGGCCAGGGTCTTATCGCGGTGGCTTTCGTGCACCACCAGGGCATCTGCCGGGTCTTCCCGCTCCGTGATGCAGCCCAGCATTAGCCCCTGGGGCAGGCGAGTGGGCAAATCTTTGAGGGAATGCACGGCAAAGTCGCTGTCGCCGCGCAGCATGGAGTCTTCCAATTCCTGAGTGAAGAGGCCCTTGTCGCCAATCTTCGACAGCGACACATCCAGCACTTTGTCACCCTGGGTATCCATCGTCACCACGTCAAACCGCAGGTCGGGGAAGTGCCGTTGCAGCTCATCGCGCACCCAGTGGGTTTGAATCAGAGCCAACTGGCTTTTACGAGAGACAATGCGAACGGTACGCGGAACCGAGGAAACAACTGGAGAGAGTGTGGATTGCATGGGCTGTAAACGAGGATTACCTATAGATGACGAAATATCACCAACCGTAACGACTCACCGTCACAGGATCTTTAGGTTACAGTAATCCGGCGCTTGAACGGTGCGTCCTGACCAGATGTTAAGGGGTTGTCACACTTGGCCTATGATCGAGGGACAGATTGGGGCCTGAGCTTTGAATAAGCAACTGCATCGAGATTTAGTCCGCTCTGGTAGGTGGCGGTGGGTGGGGCTGGCGATCGCCCCTGTGCTAGCTCTTAGCGGGGTAGCCTTAATTCCACCCCCAGTTGCCCAGGCCCAGGCTCTGTCGCCTGAGGTGCGCTTCCCTTTTCTGGCCGATCCGCTGGAGGATGTGCCCCGCGATCCGCTGCTGCCCACGCCGCCAGTGCTGCGCCCCCTCAGCCCTCTAGAGCAATACACCCTGGAGCAAGATCTGGATCAACTGGCCACGGAGGCTGAAGTTCTGGCCCAGAGCGGCGAAACCGACGCTGCCCTGGAACTATGGATTCGGGAG
>JAAUUR010000350.1 GCA_012031045.1 Leptolyngbyaceae cyanobacterium SM2_5_2 | reverse complement strand
GGCCCAGACCGACAATGGCCTCCCTTTGAAGGCGTGGAACCTAACATCGGACTGGGCTTGGTTGGGTTTGCTGACGCCCCACCCAATCTACGCTTTGCTAGAAACTCGGTTGCTGAACTAGCGTTCTACAGTGCTGCCCTCCCTCGGCGGTGGGTCATCAGGCTGATGTACTCGCCGCTACGCCCGGTGGGGTGCGGTTCTGTCCAGGCAATCCTCTCGCAATAGCCCAGGGCGACCAGGTGGTTGATGGCCGCCACCATGGGGTCATAGTCCCCCAGCAAAATATGGCGCAGGGTCTCTTGCCGGTAGGTGGATAGGGCGAACGGCGCGGGGCTGGGGGTCTGCCCAGGGTTAGCTTCGGAATTGAATTCAGAACTGGATTGAAACATGGTCGGGTCTCTCCGTTTTCGGTAAAGAAAACGGGGAACTATCTAGATCCCTTGTTTGGTGGGGTAATACAAGAGACCAGATCATAGAATGATTCCAGTCATCTCGACTTACCCGGTCTAAGTTGGGATATATGGAGTTGTAGGAGGTGTCAATACTCCTCAAATCCCCGCCTAGAATCATTCCCCGCATTATTAAATTGCCAGAAGCGGGCCTAAAGTTCAGCCGTAGGGGCCAATGTAAAGGGAATTTAACCTAGGACGATGGGTACGAGCTTTGGTCTTTGCCCATCCTACTTTTCTACATTATTCTCTAAAAGAACCCTCTAATTCTGAAAGAAGGACAAGCACGTAATGCTTTACAAAGTTCCATTACTGCTTTCACCACAACCCGAAGGTGGGTTTACCGTTACCTCACCCTTGTTACCTGAACTGGTCACTGAGGGAGATACGGTTGAGGAGGTTTTGGCAAATGTCCAGGATGCCTTGGCTGCTGTAGTTGAGGCGTATGACGACTTGGGGCGAGCCTTACCTATAAATATGCGGGTTGCTGACACTGGTAATTCTTTCTGGTTAGAAACTGTAGTAGCGACCCCATGAAGTATCGCGACGCAGCTCGAAAACTAAAAACATTGGGCTGCCAAGAACTGCCCCGACGAGGTGGAGGCTCTCATCGCAAGTGGCTTAATCCCAACACACAGCAGGTTACTGTATTGCCGGATTAGGGAAGTCGTGATCTCAAATTTGGGACACTTCGGGCTGCAATTCGTCAGTTAGGTATTGATTGGGAAGTTTTTGATAACACATAAATTATTAGAGTTGTTGTGAATTAAGCTCAAAAATCCTCGAAACGTGCACCAGTAAAGGCTTTCAGCCTTTTGACAGAAAAATCCTTGAAAGTCCCTCCTAGACTGGCTTTCAGCAATTTTCAACGGTATTTCACAACAAGTCTATTGAGAATTTCCTTCGCGAGCGCCTTGAGCTTTGGATGCTCACTGGCCGTGGCCAGCAGGGCGACCTGCTGCAAGCGGCGAGTACCGGGGTCATCCGGGTCATCGTGACCGGCCGTGGACAGAGCATGAATCAACTCTCGCATCTCCTCCAGGAGCCATTGGCCTAATTGCCGGGCCTCGGCATCAACGGCTTGACTCAGGGCAAGAGCCTTCCGAATCAGATGGGCCAGGCCGCGTTGGCGGTGGTCATACCAACGGTAAGCCCCATAGCCATCAGTCACCAACCAGCCGACAAAGGCGGTGGAGATCACCTGCAAAAGCCGTTCCTTGGTGCGAGGGCCGATGAAGAACACGACACTGATGGAACTCAGCGCCACCCACAGCCAGCACAACCGTCCCGACTCACACCACGGGGTTTCATCGAGATGGAGCAGGTCAGCGGCTTGCAAGTCCCCGATTAACGCCTCGACCACTGGGCGACAGGCAAACCCCGCCTCGCGAATGCTGCGGTCGAGACTGCCAAGTGCTCAAGCTGCACCCCAGCCCAGTCCCACAAAAAGTCTTGGATCTTCACCCGCGACAGGCGATAGCGCACCGATAGACTGGCGATGAAGGTGGCCAACATCGGCCCAATCAGTACCTGCTCTTTCAAGTGCAATTGCACCTTGCGCCCTTCCACCGCTGAGCACTCCCTGACCGGGCTTTGCCTGGCTGTGATGACCACACAGACAGGTCGCCCCATAGTAGTGGTGTAACAGGCACTCAAGGCTAAAACCCTGCTCCTGGCGAATGAGCTCAAATTGGTAGTACCCCCCATGGGGTTTTGCGTCACGGTGTTCTACCCCTAACGGCGCATTACAGGCCGCACACTGCTCGGGGTAGTGGGGAATTGTCCGCTCTGCCCGTCAGGGCTGATCTCGCCATTTACCCTTCGCTCCCCGTTGCTTACCGGTCGGGCGATGGCCAAATCCTTTACCGTCTTGCGAGGACGTAGGGGGACTGGGCGCGGTGGCGTCTGCCTTAGGTTCGATGGCGTTCTCGTCTGATGAGCCTTCGGCTAAGGGCGCTAAAGCGCTCGGTTCTGCCTCGGCAGCGGCGGGTGAGGTCTCGGTGTCGGGCTTCGACGTTGACTGATAAGGGCTGTCTGACGACGGCGGGCGAGAACTCGTCTTTGAGCTTTCCTCAAGTTTCTCTAATTGCTCCACCGCCAGCGCTCGCAGGTTCTTCGCCACCGCCACTAACCGCTCTGGCTCCAACGACTGAAGGTAGTCGTCCGTCATCTGTTCGAGGTCGGCTTTGTCGAACTGGGCCATGAGTCAGAAGCACATTACTGAGCGCTAGTATGACCCAGTAACAACCCCCATGGAGCTTTAAAAAAACCTGAAATCTATCGGCCTGATGGTAGGGGGAAATGAACCTTTACGTAACGCTCGTACCAATACCTCGCCTCTTGCTCTTCAGGGTCGATCTCCGGCTGGTTTAGCTCTGGACGTGGCTGTATCTTCATGTCCCTTATGCTACAAACTTTTGTACCATTCGCAATAGGCTAGCTTTGTTGCGGTGACTAATTACAAAAATACTTACTATCCAACCCTCACTCTCCCACATCTAATTCTCTCTCTACAAAAGTAACCGCAACACTTCCCTAATCCTTTTTATACATTCCCCTGTCTATAAACCACTGAAAACGCGAAAACTCCCACTCGTGCGAGCACCTCACCAGCCCATGTTTTACTAGGTTGTAGTGCAAATAATTCATATGCCCCACCCAATCGGCCTGATCGCGAATTTGGTGTTCCCAAAACCGCTGTCGCCACGCCTCGCTTTCTTGCTGCCGTCGCCGCGAAATACAAACCTCCGGGAGCAACGTACCCCTTCCTCGAAGCGATCGAGGTGCTGCTTACTACCCAGTACACTAACTAATAAAAGACACGGTATCACCACCTCACCCCCCAGAAGCTAGCCGATCCTCGTAGGCTGCAAAATCCCTGGACAGCAAGATATCAACGGTTTCAAACTTGCCGAGTGTCAGCAGATCCTTATCACCTGTAATGATGCAGGCTGCCTCGCCAGCAAGCGCGGTCCCAAAACCTGAACATCATCAGGATCTCGACAAAACGCCCACAGCTAGGGCAGCAGGCTCAACCACCTGCATTCTAGAGCGCAGCAAGTCTTCCACCGCTTGGGCGTCTTCAGCAGAATATTTGAATTTCTGAGTCAGTTTCTCCCGTAGTTCTTGGAAGATAAACTCCGAAACAATAACAGTATGAGTCCTCAGACAATGCTCAACTAGAGTATGGCAAAGACCTTTGGCAATAAATGCGGCGATTAGAACGTTGGTATCCAACACCAGCTTCATGACACCATCTCAAAGATGTCATCATCTGTATAGTCAGTCTGCGCCTTTTGCAAAAGCTGCTCCCGCAGCAACCTGAACTGATGCACAAACACAAACTCTTGCAAAGCCCTCTGCGCTAGCTCCTCCGGCGATAGCCCTTCCGTCTCGATCAGGCGAGCTATAGCAGCCCGAAGTTCTGGCGTAAGAAGAATTGTAAGAGTATCTTCCATCACTCTTGCTCTACTAAAACTATACCCGCAATAACAGTCAGCAACGGCAGCATCTATCACTATCCTACAGGTCTTTGATTTCTTCGCCTAGATAACGTTCTACAAAAGCTGTAGCTGCTAAAGGGTTCAGAGTTTTTAAAGCCCTGACAATTTCTACAATCGTCTCGCCCGATGGATCGCTCTTTTCATTTGCCCATCGGTAGACGCTATTGCGCTCAATATCGAGAGCCGCCGCAAGGCTGTACTGGCTCACCTCAAACTCCTCAAGCACTTGCCTGAGCACCTGTCCTGCTTTTCCCATGCCTTCATGGTGTCAGACTAGCATAGGCACGTAAACAACTGATCTGTTGACGGCAACTGATTTGTTGACTATGATGCTAGTCATCGAGTTTGTTAACACTATCATGCAAATTGAAGCTTTCCTCGCCTCTGACCCTGCCAGCGCTCGTCAAAACAGCCGTCCCGAAGCTCCCGACCCCCATTCACCTCGAACTCACCCTTAAGCTCGACACTTACCCCAAGTCCGACCGCGATCCGGTCAAAGCTCTGGTTATTGGGTTCAGGGCATCCGTTAATGCTATCGTTGTCGCCCTCCACCAGCTTGGCTTTGCCGAAATCTTTGAATGGACAGACTTTCTCAGCGCCCCCAACGCCGACAGGCCGCTTCAGTTTGCACCCGGTGAAGTAATGAAAGCGCTGGTGAAATATCTACCGAGGGAATAGGGAGTGGTAGGTGGTTACAATTGACTCAGCCTTTTAGAAAGGTTTCGCCATAACACTACGAGAACTCCAAGCTCGACTGGTACAACTACCCGTCAGAGATCGCTGGTATCTTGTCCAGGCCCTGCTGGCCTCAATTCAGCAGGATACCGAAACTGCCGCCGACGCCGTTGATCAACCCTCGCAGTTTGAAACACTCCTCGATCCAGCCCTCGCCAACCTCCACCCCTGGACTCCAAACCTCATCGGTATCCTGCAAGCAACCGATGACGACAGCCAAGCAACCTACATCGACTATCTAGAGGCCAAATACTCTTAAAGCAGGTTCTGTTTGACAGCGATGTCTTACTAATCGCCAGCCCTTCTACACTTTTCAGCGCGCAGCTAAGCCGCCTTAAACTCAAGCGTTAAACCAACTGCGCTGAGCACCGAGATCAGCGTACTTAGAGTTGGGGCTTCTTCCCCATCTAAATCCAGCGCTTGCCTCAAATCATCTAGATTGGCCTCGGTACCTCGCCGGGCTTCAACAACATCCCTAAGTGCCAGCATAAACGCTGCTGTATCACCGTCTTGCAACGTTTCTTCTAAAGACGCTTTTAAGTAAAGTGCCGCATAATCTGGGTCTGCAAGCTGAACCAACAAATAACTTTTATAATCTCTAACTGGCATAGCTAGCCTTCTCCCTGCTCATCGCGATACTCAGCCCAGAATTTTTGCGCTGCTCTAATATCTCTATCTTGTTGTTTCTTCGTCCCCCCAGCCAGCAACAGCACAACCTGCTCACCCGCTAATCCATAATAGACTCGATACCCAGGGCCAAAGAACAGGCGCAGTTCGTAAACTCCAGCCCCAACGCCTTTGAAGTCGCCGAAGTTTCCCAAACGTAGGCAGTTAAGCCGAGCGTTGATTCTCACCCGAGTTTAAGCATCAAAGGCTCTTAAACCAGTCATCAAACGGGCAACTCACCCGTCCCGC
>JAAUUR010000349.1 GCA_012031045.1 Leptolyngbyaceae cyanobacterium SM2_5_2 | reverse complement strand
GGGGAGTGGGTGGTGGGGTGGTGGGGTGGTGAAGTTTTGAGTTTTGAGTTTTGAGTTTGGCTGAGTGTCGTTTCGCTATCTCCCCATCCCACCATCTCCCTATCGCCAAGCGCACTCTCACCGGTCTGGGCTTGGGCGACAAATCCTTGGCAATCTCCGCCAGTTGGGCAATGTGCTCTGGCCGGGTGCCGCAGCAGCCGCCAATCACCTGCACACCGAGATCCTCGACAAAATGCATCAGCGCCATCCGCAGTTCCATGGGCGTCAGGCGGTAGACAGCGTGGCCACCCACGTTTTCAGGCAAGCCCGCGTTGGGGATGCAGGAGATGACAAAGGGCGATTGCTCTGCCAGATGTTTGACGTGGTCTTTCATCAGGTCGGGGCCGGTGGCGCAGTTGAGGCCCAGAATATCGATCGGGTAGGGCTCTAGAATGGCCAGGGCAGCGGCCATTTCGGTACCGACTAGCATGGTGCCCTGCTGCTCCATGGTGACGGAAACCATCAGCGGTAGGCGCTTACCCCCCTCAGCAAAGGCGGCTTCGATGCCGTTGAGAGCCGCTTTAATTTGCAACACATCCTGGCAGGTTTCGACCAACAACAGGTCTACGCCACCGTCAATCAAGCCTTTCGCTTGCTCGATGTAGGCATCCTTCAACGTGTCGAAATCAATGTGCCCCAGGGTCGGAAGCTTAGTACCTGGCCCCATTGACCCAGCGACAAAACGGGGTTTTTCAGGGGTGGAATACTCGTCGGCTACGCGCCGGGCCAGGGCGGCAGCGGTTTTGTTCAACTCGTAGGCCTGGTCGGCCAGGTCGTACTCGGCCAGTACAATGGCGGTGCCGCCAAAGGTGTCGGTTTCAATGACATCGGCTCCAGCCTCTAAAAAGCCCCGATGTACTATTTCTACCGCCTGCGGGTTAGTGATGACCAGGTACTCGTTGCAGCCTTCATACTCTGGCCCGCCAAAGTCTTCTGCCGTCAGGTTTTGTACCTGAAGGTTAGTGCCCATGGCGCCATCGAACACGATAACGGGCGCTCAGGGCTATGGAGACGATTGAGAAAGGCGTTGGACATAGCGGCTGCGGAAAATCTCTAAAAGTCAAATTAGAGGCAAGCTCAGATGGACTGTAAAGCCCTCCTAACGCTAGGAGCTGAACCAGCTCACAGATCCTCTATTATCAGCCATTAACCCACAAGTCTGCCGATGAACCCAGGCGGCATTTTAAGGATTTTGTTCCCTACCTCCCCCTCCAACGGGGTTCTTACTATATGCTTTGACTGTACATGTACCTAAACGACTCACTAGCACAATGGGCAGACTTACCACCCACGTTCTTGACACAGCCCTGGGTAAACCTGCCGCCTCATTGCGGCTCACAGTCTGGGCCATTAATGACGAAGCGGACATTAAAACAGCGCTGAAGACTATTGAAACCAATGGTGATGGCCGCACCAACGAACCGCTGCTGGAGGGGAATGAACTTAAAAAAGGCACCTACGAATTAACCTTCGACGTGGCGGCCTATTTTGCTAAAACAGGGGCATCCCTGTCGGAGCCACCTTTTCTAGATCAAATTCCCGTCCGGTTTACGGTGGCAGATCCTAACGGCAACTACCACGTCCCTCTACTGGTATCACCCTGGTCGTACAGCACCTATCGGGGCAGCTAGGGGATTGAGCGGCAGGATATCAGAGGAATGCCTGTCTCAGGATGGTAGCGATCGCCCGTTGTCAGAGCGTTATCATAGAGCCTAATACGGGCCTATAAACCAAGCCCTTGGGGTGTCTGGCCATGACTGTTTCCCTAGCAAAACCAAGCCAATTGTCCACCCCCCTCCAACGGCGTGGGGCTACCTGGCCAGACTACGTCCAGGTACGAGATAGCGCCGATTTTGATTGGCGGAAGATAGCCTTTCATCAGGGATGGTTGTGGGTGGATATGGGCAAAGAAGGGCCAAATCACGCCGCTTTTAGTGATTTAGTGACGGCCATTTTCTTTGTCTGGGCTTTTCTTCACCCAGATGTGGCGCTGCAATCCTATGGCCGCTGCCTGCTTGAAAACCCCCAGACCCAAGCCTGTGCGCCCGATCTGGTGCTTTACCGAGGGGAGAACATTCCCAAATGGCAGCCCGGTGAGCCCGCCGCATTGAGTTGCCCCGCCATCGTCTGCCCGACTTGGTTGGCGAAATTGCCGATACCACCCTCAGCCTGGATCTTGATGAACAGAAACAGCTCTACGCCAGTTTGGGCATTCCTGAATATTGGGTTGTCGATACCAAAGGTCTGCGGCTGTTTGCCTTTGGCTTAACCCAAGCGGGGGTGTACGAAGCCATTCAGGTTTCGCAGGTATTGACGGATTTACCCATTGCGTTGATTGAGCAGGCCCTGGAGCGTTCAGCTACCGAGACCAATACTGCCGCCGCTAACTGGCTCATGCAGCAGTTGCAGTCTTCCCTAACGCCTGAGAGCTAGAGGTGATTGGCTTGCAGTTGCTATTTCGCCAGGGTTTGGGATTGGTGGGCCATGCCTACCCTAAGGGGCTAAGGGTTAGAGGGAGGCGTGGTGATGGAAACCTCCTCTGACCCCAAGGCCGGACATCTCTATGTGGTGGGAACCCCCCTCGGCAACCTAGAAGATATGACCTTCCGAGCCGTGCGGATCTTGCAATCCGTAGACCTGATTGCAGCGGAAGATACCCGCCATACCGGTAAGTTACTGCAACATTTTCAGATCACTACGCCTCAACTCAGCTACCACGAGCACAACCGCCAGAGCCGGATTGGGGAAGTTTTGCATCATCTGCAATCCCAGCAGCACTCCGTGGCTCTGGTGTCTGATGCTGGCATGCCAGGAATTTCTGACCCCGGCTACGAGCTGATTGCGGCCTGCATTGCGGCTGGGGTTCCAGTGGTGCCTATCCCTGGCCCTACGGCGGCAGTTACGGCCCTGTGCGTATCCGGGTTGCCTACGGAGCGCTTTGTGTTCGAGGGTTTTCTCCCCCTGAAAGGCACGGCCAGAACTGCTCGGTTGGATGCCTTCCGGCAGGAAGAACGCACCATCTTGCTCTACGAAGCTCCTCACAAACTGGTGAAAACCCTGGCGGATTTGGTAGCTGCCTTAGGGGGAGATCGCCCCATTACCCTGGGCCGAGAACTTACCAAACGGTTTGAAGAATTCTGGCACGGCACCCTGGCTGAAGCACTAGGACATTACCAAACCCAAGCACCCAAGGGCGAATTTACCCTGGTCATCCAGGGCGCTACCCGACAGGCTCTAGCCCTTTCAGAGCAGGCGATCCGCGCCGAGCTACAACAACTCTTACAGCAGGGGCTTTCCAGGGCCGACGCCAGCCGCCAACTGGCCAAAGCCACCGGGCAACCCAAGAAAGCGATTTATCAATTGTCCTTAACCATAGATACCGCCATTGGAGACGCTCAAGCCTGACTCAGCGCTCCCACCCCCCATCACGAGGACTTGCCCAGAATTTTTCGGGCAGAATAGAAGCACGCGCTTAGTTCCCAGCCCATGACCTTTGAAGAAATTCAAAAAACCATCGAACAGATGTTAGCCGTGCAGCGAGAGCTGCAAGAGAGCCAGCTCAGGTTCCAGGAAAGTCAGCAAGAGCAGCGGCAAGAGCAACGGCAAGAGATGCAATCCTTGAGGCAAGAGATTGAAGCATTGGTAGCCACGCAGCGCAATGTGCTGGCCGTACAACGAGATTTGCAGGAGGATCAAATCACCCAGCGCCAGGAGATGCAGGAGCATCACCAAGCTTATTTGGCAGAAATTCAGGCTTTACTGGTGGCTCAGCATGAACAGCGAGTTTTGCTGGATCGGCTAATTGGCTACAGCCTTACCAACGAGTCTGACCACCTCGACCTGCACGAGCGGATGGATCGTCTGGAAGAACGGATGCGCCGCATTCGAGGCAACGGCAGCGGTAATCAGTGAGGCTTGCGGGGCTGGAGCCACAGGTCACGGTGATCTTGGATGTAGTCGGCCATCATAGTCATCCCTGATCAATCCGAGCGAGTGCTCTGCAACCGCTGTCTTAGGTCGCGAATGGCTGCACTGGTGTTACGGGTGTAGCCAATATCCAAACAGCGGGTTAGAAGAGTCTGGATATCATAGGTTGGGAAGAATTGGCTCTGAGTTACACATTCATAACCTTCTGTTCGCAACCGATAGATGCTCAATTGTTCGTGCTTAAAAAACCAAAACTCTGGCACTCAATAGGGCAAATAATCATTCACATCTGAGTAGCTGGTGACGTCGATTTCTAACACTAAATCAGGGGGCGGATCAACACTCCAGTTGATGCGTCGCTTGCCTGATACGGCCTGCCAGTGGTCAATATAAAAGCAATAATCGGGCTCAATGCCACTCTCTTCGGGGAGATCCATCGTCACTGGAGTAAACGCATCGTACTCTTGCTCAGCCTGATCGAGGAGTGTTGTAATAATGTTGGCAATTAGGTGGGCATCGCGGCCATGTTGAGGCATGGGCGACAGGAGTAAAATCTCTCCATCACGATATTTAAGCCGAGGAATTGACCCCTCTCCTCGCTGCTGGCGTAAGGCCAGATAATCTTCCCAGGTGGCCGGTAGCTGTACTACTGCGCCAGCCGGAAGCTGAATTTGATCGCGGGAAACCAGAGCTAACATGGCTTACTCCCCATTGGGTTGAATGGGAGAAACGGCTACCAGATCACCGACGGCTAACCCCAACTCAGCGGCCCGCCCGGCCCGCAGTTCAATCACCTGGTCAACAGGTTGATTACCTGGCCCATAGGTAGGGCAGGGGTCAGCCGGGCAGGGGGGAACACTGGCCGCAATTGCTCGAATCGTGCCCTGGTAGATAAACACCATATCCAGAGGCACCGGTACGTTTTTCATCCAAAAGCTGACCGGCCGGGCCGGGCTGATAGGGAACAACATCCCCCGGTCATCGGGCAGGGCCTCGCGGTACATCAAACCGAGAGACTGCTGCTGCGGTGTGGCGGCTACCTCCAAAAAAATCTCCTGCCCGCCCAGTGTAGTTACTGCGGTAACGGGAAGCTGCTGGCCTTGCTGGGAGAGTAGGGCCGTTGAGTCATTCCTAGGAGCCGGGGCCGCATCTACTGATTCCCGCGCTGGTGATTCTAGGGCAGTTGTTGCTGGGGTTGAGCAACCGGTGCTAAAAACCATCAGCACCACCATCACCCCACCTAGTAGCGCAACAGCGGGTGGGGTGCGTGAGCCAGTGGCAGACCTGGCTGAATAGGAAACAGTCATCGGCATAGCAATGGGGAAAGTTGATTAGCCTAAAGCATAGATACTAGACCCAACGATAGCGTTTTTGTTCACCGAAACGATATATTGAGTGCCCCCCAGATAGGCCGCCTACAGTGCTAGGATACTATTCTCATCGGTTCTGGCGGGGAGCAGCCGCTAGAGGAAACGGGGAAAGTTCGGTGTGAATCCGACGCTGTCCCGCAGCTGTGAAAGAGAAGCGGGACATCACCCTATCTCTCAGTCAGAATGCCCGCCGATGACAACTCAAGTCCTTAACATCTGCGAGGTACGGATGATAGCTCAGTCTTTCTTCGATCGCCGCCCTAGGGC
>JAAUUR010000348.1 GCA_012031045.1 Leptolyngbyaceae cyanobacterium SM2_5_2 | reverse complement strand
GCTGCCCTGGAACTATGGATTCGGGAGGTGCGCCTGCGTCGTCTGCTCGGGGTAGATCGGGAACTGGCCGCCTTTGACCGAGTGGGCCAGCGGCTGCGCGACCTCAATGCTACCCAGGAACTGCAACTGCTAGCGGTGCGGATGGATGGGATTGAACCCACCCTGGATATCGACCTGGCCGCCGATCGCACCCGCCTGGAGAACATAGCCAACATTTACGCCACCGTGGGCGATGTCGAAGCCGCCGCCGCCCTCCGGCAACGACTGGCAGACCAGGCCTTAGCCGCTGGTAATCAGACCGAACACCAGACCCAGCTCGAAATTCTCGCCAGCCTTTATGCTGACTGGTTTTACTTTGACCAGGCCGCAGAAATCTACCGTGACCTGGCGCAACTGGCCCAAGCCGAGGCCACCCTGGAGGATGAAATCCGCTTCCTGCGCCCTCATATCGATAATCTGGAGCAGGCCCAACGCTTTGAGGATGCCCTCACCGCTCAGCAGCGCCTGCTGACCCTCTACAGCAGCACCGAAACCCTGTGGCCCCTAGTCCCTGAGCTACAGCACCGGATCGCCCAGAATCAACGCAATCTAGGCGATTTAGATACGGCTTCTCGGCAATATCAGGCGGCCTACACCAACGCCATTAGCAGTCTACAGTTTGATGTCGCGGCTGAGGCCATTCGCGCCCTAGCCAGCCTTTATCGCCAGTTAGAACGCTGGCCGGATGTTGGCTATCTCTATCAGCAGTTGCTGTTGGTAGAACGCGAAGCCATCAACGCCTACGGCCTCATGGATACCTTCGACCAACTCGGCCAGTTCTACGAGCAAGCGGGGGATCCTGAACGCGCTCTGCTGGCCTACCGCGAAGGGTTAATTCTGGCTCGCCAATTAGGCCACCGCCAGGCCTATTTTGAGGAGCAGATTAATCGGTTAACGGGCTGATCACCCAAGGGTTAAACCTATATAGATCACCGAGATCACCTGTTGCCAAAAATTTAATCGAAGTGCCCAGAGTTACCAATAATTATGGAGAGGGACTGGTTTGCTCAAGCGTCAACGCCCTGGTTTACCGCTGGCCCAAAGGCGACCCACAATGTTAGGCTGGGCCAGCACATAGCCCGCAATATCGGCCAGGTCATCCTCGGTGAGGTCTTTCATTCTGGGGAATAAATCAGCTCTGGCTTTAGAGGGATGCAGTTCTTCCAATGAGGCCTGGCCATCGTAGGTGGTGGGGTTATTCAGGTAATCCACAAACCCCTCCAGGTTATTTCTGGGCGGTACAGCTAGGGCTAAACTTTCAAACGATAAACTGACGTCTGGATTGGGCTTTGTTACTCCGTCTAAATGGCAGGCGGAGCAAGTTCCATTAAATTTGCGCTGGCCGTTGGAAATCTGTTTCTCACTCAGCGTGATGGTGTCGCCAGCTGCATTTAGGGGCACCGTGCGAGCTGCCTCACTGATTTCGATAGCGAAAGCCGCTGGGGTCGAAATCTGACAGATGAGAACTCCAATTAAAACACTCACCCAAAAAAAAACGCTTGAAGATGAATTTTTCAAAAAATAAAATCATTGATCTATTCCTAAAATCACTTTCATGGGATCGAAGCTACCATGCCTTAAAGCCTCAGATCTCTATGACAAAGATCTAAAATAATATTTCTTTAGATATTTAATTTGGTCGATTAAGCTACCTTAAGTTAGATTTTCTGGCTTAAAATTCCTGAGAAATTCATTTTTTTATGTACGACTTCAGGCTTGGTATCAGATTAACTGCCGATTGATTAAGGCAGTTATGGATGCCCTACCGACTGTCTGTTCCAACTGCTTCTGCGCCTGGTTGGTCAACCCTCAGTAAAGATTTGAGCTGTCAGGTTTGATGTGTAACTTTCCTTAAAGCAAATTTTCATCTTCATGGGTTTTTCATTTTTCTTTCCTATTTTGAACTGTAATTTAGCACGGCCCGCTGCCCCGGTGAATTAGAGCCTTCTCCTGAGAGCTGCAACGCAATCCAGAGGGGATGTTACGCCGAGAGGGGGCAATTGCGGTCGTTAGCATAGTCAGTTTCAATGAGGGTTTTTTATGATTACACAGTTTGGTAGAGCGGTTGCCAACAATCGCCCTAACCAACTTGAAATCTTAGAGGCAAGCCATCAGCCCAGGGTTGCTTTAGCTCCAGGCTATATTCATCCGTGGGAGCAATTCTGTCGATGGGTAACCAGCACTGAAAATCGCATTTATATTGGTTGGTTTGGGGTTTTAATGATTCCTACCCTGGCCACGGCAGCGATTGTGTTTGTGCTGGCGTTTATTGCCGCCCCCGGTGTTGATATGGATGGCACTGGGCGTGTGCTTTTGGGGCATTGCGGGATGGCAATAACGTTATCACCGGAGCAGTGATACCAACATCAGCTGCGGTAGGGTTGCACTTTTACCCGATTTGGGAGGCCGCTTCGTTGCAAGAGTGGCTCACCAATGGTGGCCCCTACCAGCTGATTGTGCTGCATTTTGTGATTGGCATTATTGCGTACCAGGATCGGGAATGGGAGTTGAGCTATCGCCTCGGCATGCGGCCCTGGATTTCGTTAGCTTTTACTGCGCCAGTAGCAGCAGCGGTATCAGTACTGCTGATTTATCCCATTGGTCAAGGTAGCTTTTCGGCGGGAATGCCCCTGGGAATTTCTGGCACGTTCACCTTTATGCTGCAATTTCAGGCCGACCACAATATTCTGGCCAACCCGTTTCACCAACTAGGGGTGATTGGTGTGTTTGGCGGGTCGTTGCTTTGCGCGGCCCACGGCTCTCTGGTTACGTCGGCGTTGATGCGCCAGGGTCAGGGTAGTAGCCCGTCGGGCTGGCAAAAACCGACCTGGGCAGTGGGGCCACGCGGCACCTACAGCTTTGAGCATGTCCAGATGCATCAGGAAAGGCTGTTTTGGCGAGGGCTGCGGTTTAAAGATTCGCGATCGCTCCATTTTTTTCTGGCCGCTTTGCCCGTGGCTGGCATTTGGTGCGCGGCTCTGGGGGTGGATATGGCGGCCTTTGACTTTGATCGCTATGCCGGTTGGGCCGCCGATGGCTATCTGCAAAAGACCGTAGTGCCCACCTGGGCCAACATTACCCTCGACGCCAATCGCGGCATTTTGGCCTTGAAAGACAGTCGTAACGCCTTCTTACCTCTTCATCTGGGAGCCGAGTCTACAGACGATTCCTGGCTTTATGCCGACGTTCAGTCAGGCGCGGATTTTCCCGCCACGGTTGAGCCACCTTTAGCAAACTCATTAGCAAACTAAGGAGTGTATTCATGACCACGAGTCCTCCGGAGCAGAAGCAACGGGTCAGGGTTGAGGTTGACCGCAATCCGGTGCCCACCTCCTTTGAGCCGTGGGCTAAGCCGGGCCACTTTGAACGAACCCTGGCGCGAGGCCCCAAAACCACCACCTGGATTTGGAATCTTCATGCCGACGCCCACGACTTTGATAGCCACACCGCTGATTTAGAAGATATTTCCCGCAAGATTTTCTCCGCCCATTTTGGCCACCTGGCGGTGATTTTCATCTGGTTGAGCGGCATGTATTTTCATGGGGCTCGCTTTTCTAACTTTTCCTCATGGATGGCTGACCCCATCCACGTTAAGCCCAGCGCCCAGGTGGTTTGGCCCATTTTTGGCCAGGAGATACTCAATGCCGATATGGGCGATGGCTTCCACGGCATTCAAATTACCTCTGGGCTGTTTCAGATGTGGCGGGGGGCCGGGTTTACCCACGAGTTTCAGCTATTTTGGACGGCCATTGGGGCGCTGGTAATGGCGGCCCTGATGCTGTTTGCGGGCTGGTTTCACTACCATGTGCGAGCTCCCAAACTAGAGTGGTTTCGCAGTTGGGAATCGATGATGAACCACCACCTGGCTGGCCTGCTGGGCTTAGGCAGCTTGGGCTGGGCGGGGCATTTGATCCACGTGGCGGTGCCCACCAACCAACTGTTGGATGCCGGGGTGGCCGTTAAGGATATTCCCCTGCCCCATGAGTTTATTCTCAACAAAAGCCTGATGGTGGAGCTGTTTCCCAGCTTTGCCCAGGGGGTGAAGCCCTTTTTTACCCTGGATTGGGCCGCCTACAGCGATTTTCTTACCTTCAAAGGGGGCCTAAACCCGGTGACGGGCGGCCTGTGGATGACCGATATTGCCCACCACCATGTGGCGATCGCGGTTCTATTCATCATTGCTGGCCACTTTTACCGCACCAACTGGGGCATCATCCAGCAGTTCTCTAAAGCTGTTCCCCTTGTTTAACTTCATTGGCCCGGTCGGGCACCGGGGGCTAGATAAGATTTTTGAAACCTCCTGGCACGCCAACCTGGCCATTCACCTGGTGCAGTTTGGTACCGCCAGTCTGCTGGTGGCCCATCACATGTATGCGATGCCGCCCTACCCCTATCTGGCCACCGACTACGCTACCGTCACCTCCCTGTTTACTCACCATGTGTGGATTGCGGGATTCTGCATTGTGGGGGGAGCCGCCCACGCCGCCATCTTTTTAGTACGCGACTATAACCCAGCTGACCACGTCAACAACGTGCTAGACCGCACCCTGCGCCACCGGGATACGATCATCTCTCACCTGGCCTGGGTGTGTCAGTTTCTGGGCTTCCATAGCTTCGCCATGTACTGCCATAACGACACCATGCGAGCCTTTGGTCGGCCCCAGGATATGTTCTCGGATACGGGGATTCAGCTCCAGCCGATTTTTGCCCAGTGGGTACAGCACATTCAAACCATGGCCGTTGGGGGCAATCTACAGGCCGCAGAACCCCTAGGCAATGTGTTTGGCGGCCTGCGCAACATCGACTTAGCCGGTATTGGGGTGACGGCACCAGGGCTTAGTGGGCCCATTAGCCATGCCTTCGGTGGCGGTGTGGTCGCTGTAGGCGGCAAAGTGGCAATGATGCCCATTCAGCTGGGTACCGCCGACTTTCTGATTCACCACATCCACGCCTTTACCATCCATGTGACGGTGCTGGTGCTGCTGAAAGGGGTGCTGTTTGCCCGCAGTTCTCGCCTGATTCCTGACAAAGGCGAGCTGGGCTTCCGCTTCCCCTGCGATGGGCCAGGGCGGGGTGGCACCTGTCAGGTATCCGCCTGGGACCACGTGTTCCTGGGCCTGTTCTGGATGTATAACTCGCTATCGATTGTGGTGTTCCACTTCTTTTGGAAGATGCAGTCGGACGTGTGGGGCACAGTCAGCGCTGACGGCACGATTACCCACATCACCGGCGGCAACTTTGCCCAGTCCTCCATTACTAACAATGGCTGGCTGCGAGACTTCCTCTGGGCTCAGGCTTCCCAGGTGATTGGCTCCTACGGTTCGGCCCTGTCAGCCTACGGGCTGCTATTCCTGGCGGGGCACTTCATCTTTGGCTTTAGCCTGATGTTTTTGTTCAGCGGTCGAGGCTACTGGCAAGAGCTGATTGAGTCCATCGTTTGGGCTCACAACAAGCTGAAAATTACCACCGCCATTCAGCCCCGCGCCCTCAGCATCACCCATGGCCGGGCCGTGGGGGTTGCCCATTACCTGCTGGGCGGCATTGTCACCACCTGGGCCTTTTTCCTGGCACGGATGGCGGTGGGTGGGGTAGGG
>JAAUUR010000347.1 GCA_012031045.1 Leptolyngbyaceae cyanobacterium SM2_5_2 | reverse complement strand
CAACGGCCGGCAGCATGTGCCAGTGTACGTGACTGAGCAATGGTGGGGCATAAATCGGTGAATTTGCCCCGACGCGAACCTTTCGCGGCCACGCCAAGAGTGATAAAAAAGCGCGTCGTTAGGTAGAGGGAGTTAAAGAAATGGCTGTAGATACCTCCGAGCAGGTTAAGGCAGTGGCCCGCTATGTCCGCATGTCGCCCCGCAAGGTGCGGCGGGTGTTAGATCAAATTCGGGGCAAGAGCTATCGGGACGCGCTGATTATCCTGGAATTCATGCCCTACAAGGCCTGTGAACCGATTATCAAAGTGTTGCGGTCGGCGGTGGCCAATGCGGAGCACAACAACGGCTACGACCCGGTGGAGTTGGTGATTAGCGAAGCCTATGCCGATGCTGGCCCTACTCTGAAGCGGTTTCGACCCAGGGCTCAGGGCCGCGCTTATCAGATTCGCAAGCCCACCTGCCACATCACCATTGCCGTAGCTCCGTCCGACGACGAGTAGGCATCAACCTTGGTCTTCCCGATTGAGTCACGTTAGTCAGTAAGCACTATTTTCCAGAGGGTTAGTTCGTGGGACAGAAGATTCATCCAACCGGGTTTCGCCTTGGCGTGGTTCAGGAGCACCGCTCCCGCTGGTTTGCGGAGGGCATGCGCTACCCTGAGTTGCTACAGGAGGATCATCGCATCCGTGAGTACGTCCAGAAGACGCTCAACAATGCGGGTATTGCTGATATTCGCATTGAACGCAAGGCCGACCAAATTGACCTGGAGGTGCGTACGGCCCGTCCTGGGGTGGTGGTCGGTCGCGGTGGCGCGGGGATTGAATCTCTCCGAACTGGCTTGCAAAGGCTGTTGAAGGATCCTAACCGACAAATTCGGGTCAACGTGGTAGAAGTCAACCGGGTTGATGCCGATGCTGCCCTAGTCGCGGAATACATCATCCAGCAGCTCGAGCGGCGGGTATCCTTCCGCCGGGTGGTGCGACAGGCGATTCAACGAGCCCAGCGAGCTGGGGTGGAAGGCATCAAAATTCAGGTCAGTGGTCGCCTGAATGGGGCCGAAATTGCCCGCACCGAATGGACTCGGGAGGGTCGGGTACCCCTGCACACACTGCGAGCCGATGTAGATTATGCCTACACTACGGCCCAAACGACCTACGGGATTTTGGGCGTTAAGGTGTGGATCTTCAAGGGTGAGATTATTCCCGGCCAGGAAGAACCCGCCGCTAGCCCCACCAATGCCCAGCCGCGCCGCCGCCAGCCGCGCCGCCGCCAACAGTTTGAAGATCGCTCTAACGATGGCTAAACGGCTCACCGCGATGTTTCTTTGATTGACCTTGACCTGTGAATTGACGAGTGCCGATCCATGCTTAGTCCAAAACGAACTAAATTTCGCAAGCAGCATCGCGGGCGCATGCGCGGGATGGCCCAGCGGGGCAACGAGCTGAGCTTCGGGGATTTTGCCCTGCAGGCTACAGAACCCTGCTGGTTGACCTCTCGCCAGATTGAGGCGGCCCGTCGAGCCATGACCCGCTACGTCCGCCGGGGGGGCAAAATCTGGATTCGGGTTTTCCCGGATAAGCCTGTGACTATGCGACCAGCAGAAACACGGATGGGTTCTGGTAAGGGCAACCCAGAATTTTGGGTGGCCGTGGTGAAGCCGGGGCGAATTGTCTTTGAAATTGCCGGTGTTCCGGAGGCAACGGCCCGTGAAGCAATGCGGTTGGCCGCCTTCAAGCTGCCGTTCAAGACCAAATTTATTGTTAGAGACAGTAAGGAGGCGTGAGGCTATGGCATTGCCCAAAATTGAAGAGGCACGCAGACTAAGCGATGAAGCGCTGCTCAATGCCATTGTAGAGACTAAGCGGGAGTTGTTCCAACTGCGCTTTAAGAAAGCGACCCGCCAATTGGATAAAGAGGTGCATCAGTTCAAGCATGGCCGTCATCGTCTAGCTCAGCTTATGACCGTACAGCGGGAGCGAGAACTAGCGGCAGCCTTCGAGGCTAACGGCAATGCTGAAACGACAAGCCCAGCAGAATCGGTATCAGCATAGGGGAGATAGGGAAGTCAAATGGCGGTTAAAGAACGAGTGGGAGTGGTGGTCAGCAACAAGATGGATAAAACCGTTGTGGTTGCTGTCGAGAGCCGAACCTCCCATCCTAAGTATGGCAAGATTGTAGTCCGCACCAAGCGCTACAAAGCTCACGACGAAGAGAATACCTGTCAAGAGGGCGACCGTGTTCGCATTCTGGAGACCCGTCCTCTGAGCCGTACCAAGCGCTGGGTGGTTGCTGATATTGTTAATCGCGCGGCAGACGCCTAGGGGAGATAGCCATGATTCAGCAAGAAACCTATTTAAATGTGGCTGACAACAGCGGTGCTCGTAAGCTCATGTGCATTCGGGTGCTGGGTGGCAACCGCCGCTACGCTGGTGTGGGCGATGTGATCATTGCTGTAGTTAAAGATGCCATCCCCAATATGGCGGTAAAGAAGTCTGATGTCGTTCGGGCCGTGGTCGTGCGTACTCGTAAAGGGTTGCGTCGTTCTAGCGGCATGAGCATTCGCTTCGATGACAACGCAGCCGTGATTATCAATAACGATGGCAACCCTCGTGGTACTCGCGTGTTTGGGCCAGTAGCGCGGGAATTGCGCGATAAAAACTTCACTAAAATTGTCTCCCTCGCGCCGGAGGTACTGTAATGGCCACGTCTACAAGCAAACTGCCCGTTCGTTACAAGATGCATGTTCGCAAGGGCGATACGGTTCAGGTCATTGCCGGGCGAGATCGCGGCAAGGTAGGGGAAATTCTCTCGGTTAATCCAAAGAAAAGCCAGGTAATTGTTCAAGGTGTGAATATCCGCACCAAGCATGTTAAACCTCAACAAGAGGGCGAGTCGGGACAAATTGTCACTCAGGAAGCGCCTATTCACAGCTCCAACGTGATGCTGTATTCCGAAAAAGAGAAAGTAGCTAGCCGCGTGGCCTACACCTTCAACAAAGATGGTCGTAAGGTGCGAATGCTCAAGAAGACCGGGGAAATCATCGATTGATTCCCGCATTTTTGGGGTTTATCCCTTGTTTACCGTTGTATTCCTGACCAAGCCCAGGAAAGAAGCAGACACTACCCATGACAGACCAGCTCAAAACGCTCTATAAAGACACCGTCGTGCCAAAACTGATGGAACAGTTTAAGTACGAGAACATTCACCAGGTACCCAAGGTGATGAAAGTCACCGTTAACCGGGGTTTGGGAGAAGCCTCCCAGAACGCGAAGGCGCTCGAATCCTCCTTGAGCGAATTGGCCATGATTACGGGCCAGCGACCTGTGGTGACCCGTGCGAAGAAAGCAATCGCCGGTTTCAAAATTCGCCAGGGCATGCCGGTGGGGGTGATGGTAACGCTGCGTTCAGACCGCATGTATGCGTTCTTGAACCGCCTGATTAATCTGGCCCTACCCCGCATTCGCGACTTTCGTGGCATTAGCCCCAAGAGCTTCGATGGTCGAGGTAACTACACTCTGGGTCTGCGTGAGCAGTTGATCTTTCCAGAAATTGATTATGACGGCATCGATCAAATTCGCGGTATGGACATCACCATTGTGACCACAGCCAATACCGACGAAGAAGGACGAGCCTTGCTTAAGGCATTGGGTATGCCATTCCGGGACAACTAATACAGGTTTATACGCGAAATTAGGACTATGGCTGCTAACGACACAATTGCGGATATGCTGACTCGCATTCGGAATGCGAACTTGGCGCGGCACCAAACCGTAAGTATTCCGTCTACCCGAATGACCCGGAGTATTGCCAAGGTACTCAAAGACGAAGGGTTTATCACCGATTATTCGGAGGCTACCGAGGACGAGCGCCCTCAGCTAGTGATTGCGCTTAAGTACAAGGGCAAAACCCGTCAGCCAATCATTCGGAATTTGACCCGCGTTAGTAAGCCTGGTCTGCGTGTCTACTCCAACCGTAAGGAGTTGCCCAGGGTGCTAGGGGGAATTGGCATTGCAATTATTTCCACCTCTAGTGGCATTATGACTGACCGGGATGCCCGTCGCCAGGGCATTGGTGGCGAAGTGCTTTGCTACGTTTGGTAGCGCATGAAGCGCAGTGAATTGATTCAGGGCTGACCGCAGGGCGTTATTGAGAGCTAAGGATTTAGGAGTATTGCATCATGTCACGTATTGGCAAGCGGCCAATTCCCATCCCGGCTAAGGTGTCAGTCACGATTGACGGCCAAGACGTGCGGGTGAAGGGGCCAAAGGGAGAGCTAGCCCGGACTCTACCAGCGGGGGTAATAGTAGTCCAGGAGGGGGATACGGTTCTGGTTAACCGCAGAGACGATTCTCGTCTGGCGCGGGAGCGGCATGGGTTGTGTCGCACCCTGGTCGCTAACATGGTGGAAGGAGTATCCAATGGGTACCAGAAACGTCTCGAAATTCAAGGGATTGGTTACCGAGCCCAGGTGCAGGGTCGTAATCTTAACCTGAGCTTGGGTTACAGCCATCCCGTCGTATTTGAGCCTCCCCAGGGCATTGAATTTGCCGTTGAGAACAATACCAACGTGATCATCAGCGGTATTGATAAGGAACTAGTTGGCAACATTGCCGCCAGTATTCGGGCCAGTCGTCCGCCAGAGCCCTATAAAGGTAAGGGCGTACGCTACGCCGGTGAACAGGTCAGACGTAAGGCTGGGAAGTCAGGGAAGAAGTAAGCCATGAAAGCAAGTCGTAAAGAATTAACCCGTCGTCGCCACGCCCGCATTCGTAGGCGGGTATTTGGTACCCCTGAGCGGCCTCGTCTGGCGGTGTTTCGGTCTAACCAGCACATCTATGCTCAAATTATCGACGATACAGCCCATCATACCCTTGTAGCGGCTTCTACCCTGGAATCTGATGTGCTCGACGAAGGGTCTGGAGCCACCCAAGAAGCGGCTGTATCTGTGGGTAAGGCTATTGCCGAGCGGGCTCTGAAAGCAGGCATTACCCAGGTTGTTTTTGACCGGGGCGGCAAGCTCTACCACGGACGAGTCGCAGCCCTGGCTGATGCCGCCCGTGAAGCAGGACTGAACCTGTAGGTTGAACTATTGGGCTGAGTTAACGCACCTGATTGTCTGAATACTTAAAAAGCTGGGAAACAAAGCATGGCAAACCGTCGCAAAGAAGCGCGCAATAAAGAGAAAAAGACCGATTGGCAGGAGCGAGTCGTTCAGATCCGCCGGGTTACCAAGGTGGTAAAGGGCGGTAAGAAATTGAGCTTCCGCGCCATTGTGGTGATTGGTAACGAAAAAGGTCAGGTTGGGGTTGGCGTTGGCAAGGCTAGCGATGTCATTGGCGCGGTTAAAAAAGGCGTTGCTGACGGTAAGAAGCACCTGGTAGAGGTACCGTTGACTCGGTCTTATTCCATTCCCCATCCCTCTAGTGGTGTGGGTGGTGGCGCTAAGGTGTTTATGCGCCCAGCGGCCCCTGGTACTGGGGTAATTGCCGGGGGCGCTGTGCGCACTGTTCTGGAAATGGCGGGTGTGCGCAACGTGCTGGCCAAGCAACTGGGCTCTAACAACCCGCTGAATAATGCTCGCGCCGCTGCCGATGCGCTGGCCGCCCTGCGCACCTTTGCTGAGGTAGCCGAAGAACGTGATATTCCCATTGAAAATCT
>JAAUUR010000346.1 GCA_012031045.1 Leptolyngbyaceae cyanobacterium SM2_5_2 | reverse complement strand
TTCGGTCGATGAGTCGGCCATTACCGGAGAATCTGCTCCGGTGCTCAAGGAGCCCGGCTCTGACGTAGCCAGCTCGGTCACTGGCGGCACCCGTATTCTGTCCGACGAGCTGACCATCCACGTCACCGCTGACCCCGGTAAAGGCTTCCTCGATCGCATGATTGCCCTGGTGGAAGGGGCCGAACGCAGCAAAACCCCTAACGAAATCGCCCTGACGGTGCTGCTGGCGGTGCTGACCCTGGTGTTTCTCATTGTGGTGGCCACGATTCCCACCCCGGCCAGCTACGTGAATAGTCCGGTGAGCATCACCATTCTGGTGGCCCTGCTGGTGGCGCTAATTCCGACCACCATTGGCGGACTGCTGAGTGCGATCGGCATTGCCGGCATGGATCGGGTGGCCCAGTTCAACGTGGTGGCCACCTCGGGGCGGGCGGTAGAAGCCTGCGGCGACATCAACACCCTAGTGTTAGACAAGACGGGCACCATCACGCTGGGGAACCGTCTGGCGGAGGAATTCATTCCCCTCAACGGTTACTCAATGCAAAATATGGCTGCGATCGCCCTAGCCGCCAGCGTATTCGACACCACCCCCGAGGGCAAATCCATCGTGCGATTGGCCGAAAAGCAGGGGGCCAGGCTGGACTTTGATCGCAATCGGGCTGCATCTGTAGAATTTTCTGCCCGCACCCGCATGAGCGGCACCGATCTACCCTCCGGCGATGAGGTTCGCAAAGGAGCCGTCGATGCAATTCGAGGCTTTGTGCGCTCTCGAGGGGGGCAGGCCCCTGCGGAACTCGAAGCAGCCTTTACCCGCGTTTCAGAACTGGGCGGCACGCCCCTGGCTGTTTGCCGCAACGAAGACATCTACGGGGTGATTTATCTCAAAGACATCATCAAACCCGGTATTCACGAACGGTTTGACCAGCTCCGCCGCATGGGCGTCCGCACGGTGATGCTGACCGGCGACAACCGCGTCACCGCCGCCGTCATCGCCCGCGAAGCCGGAGTCGATGACTTCGTGGCCGAAGCCACCCCCGAAGACAAGATTCAGGTGATTCAGGCCGAACAGGCTAAAGGCAAGCTGGTGGCCATGACCGGCGACGGCACCAACGACGCCCCCGCCCTGGCCCAGGCCAACGTTGGCGTGGCCATGAACTCCGGCACCCAGGCCGCCAAAGAAGCCGCCAACATGGTTGACCTCGACTCTGACCCCACTAAACTGATCGACCTGGTTACCATCGGTAAGCAATTGCTGATCACGCGGGGGGCGTTGACGACCTTCTCCATCGCCAACGACATCGCCAAATACTTCGCCATCATCCCGGCCATGTTCGCCGCCGCTGGCATTGGTGCCCTCAACGTCATGGGCCTGAACAGCCCCCAGTCAGCGGTGCTCTCGGCCCTGATTTACAACGCCCTAATTATTCCGGCCCTGATTCCCCTGGCCCTTAGAGGGGTGAAGTTTCGCCCGCTGACGGCCAACCAGCTCCTCCAGCGCAACATGCTGATTTTCGGCCTAGGAGGAGTGATTGCCCCCTTTGTTGCCATTAAGGTAATTGACCTGATTGTAGAAGGAGTGGGGCTGGCTTAGCCGGATTTAAACGATGAACCTTTCAACGACCGTATCCATTAGGAATGAAGAGATTTCGGACTATGTCTTTTTCAGATTTCGACGACCAAACGAGTGACTTTTGTCAGGGTCCTTCTGCCTTAGACGCTTCTGCCCCAAACAGCACAAAGATCCTTTCCCCTTCGCCCAGAGTTCTGATAATTCACCATGAACGAGAAACACAGCTCATGCTGGCTGAGTATCTACAGGCGGATGGCTACGAGGTGAGCACCGCCAAAGGTTGGGATACGGCTTTCGAGCAGCTCCAGCAGCGGCCTATTGACCTGGTGATTTTAGATCTAGCCATTTCTCAGCAGAGCGGAGGCAACTTGCTTCAACAGCTGCTGGGGCTCTGTCCCACCATGCGAGTCGTGATGGTTTGTGATCACTGTAGTTTGGAGGATGCCGTCGAGGCCATGAAGCAGGGAGTCGTGGACTTTGTTCAAGAACCCCACGGCTATTTACAGCGCCCCTTCGACTCAGACCGCATTCAAGCCGTGGTCGCTGAGGCCTTAAAGCATCCTCTTCCGGCAGCAGCGCTCTCAAATGACTACGACGAGTTAATGGCCCTGGCCCGATACGCTGCTCAGCAATGTGATTTTGATCAGGCCCGTCAACTGATTGGAGAGGCCCTCAAACTAGCTCCTGAACGACCCGAAGGACTGACTTTGCTGGGGCAAATTACCGAGCACCTGGGAGATTGCCGAGAAGCGCTCAAACTTTATCGAGCGGCTTACGGACTGGACCCAACCTATCAACCCGCCCGAGAAAACCTGGATCGGGCCGCCTTTGGCCAGGGTAAACTTCGTCCCCGCTTTGACCGTTAAAGACAGCCGAAAAATTCCTCACTTATTAACGGAGATTTGCACCATGAACCGGCTCAACTTACAGCCCCTAGAACGCCTCAGTACCTGGATTGAAACCTTACAACAACGACGCCATCGATTTGCGGTGGGCTTGTTTGTGGCGCTCTGCCTAAACCTGGCGATCGCCCCTGCCCTCTACGCCACCACCGGCTCCCTCGAACGCGGTAACGCCTACGCCCTGGGGCTGCTCGGCCTCGCTGTCGTAGCCCTGGCCGTCTACCTCACCGCCGTTATCCTGCAACCCGAGCGATTTTAACCGTGCTCAAGAAACTCATCAACCAAATCCGCGAGCAGATTCGCCTGGCCCGAGTCAAACGGAACATCCGCCAGACAGAACTGGAGCGCATTCGCGATCGCCATCTTCGCCGTCACCGGAATCAATTCACTAATCCCTCTTGAGAGGGTGTGTTACACCCCCAAGCACGCCCCTCCCTTGACCCTTACTAAGGACTGAACCATGCTTCGAGACGTTATCATTAGCATTCGCACCACCGCCGTCCTCTGGATTCTGACCGCCGCCCTTTACCCTCTGCTGATCTTCGGCACTGGCCAGCTTGCTTTTCCTACCCAGGCCAACGGCAGCTTAATCGTCAACGACCAGGGAGACCTAATTGGCTCTACCCTGATTGGCCAAGCGTTTACTCGCGAAGACTACTTTTTAAGCCGCCCCAGCGCCGTGAATTACAGCATCGGTGAAGATGCTGCCTCCACCGGTCTATCGGGAGCCACTAACCTGGCCCCCAGCAACCCAGACCTGATTGCCCTGGTTGAGGAAAGAGCCGAAATCCTGGCGGCGGCGGCAATTGAACCCACCGCCGATCTGGTCTACAGCTCTGGTTCCGGCCTCGACCCCCACATCTCCCCCGCCAGTGCCCTGGCCCAGGTAGGCCGCATTGCTGCCGTCCGCAATATTTCACCCGATGACCTGCAAACCCTGATTGCTGCCCATACCGAAGGACGCTTCCTCGGCATCTTTGGCGAACCCGCCGTCAATACCGTCACCCTAAACCTGGCGCTGGATCAGTTGGGGAATGCGTAAAGCTGCTCCGCGTATACACCCATTCTCCCTCCCTCTCCCCATGTACGACCCCGCATCAATCTCCTCCACAAACTGTACTCCCCCCCCCGCCGGGTAAGCACAAGATTTTCATCGGCATGTCTCCCGGTGTTGGCAAAACCTATCGCATGCTGGAGGAAGGCCACCAGATTAAGCAAGACGGAGTAGATGTGGTGATCGGCTTGTTAGAAACCCATGGGCGGGAGGAGACCGCTCGCATGGCCGATGGGCTCGAACTCATTCCCCGTCAATCCATCCTCTGGCAGGGACGAGCGTTGAGCGAAATGGATACTCAAGCGATCCTAAAACGTCGGCCACAACTCGTTCTGATTGATGAGCTAGCCCATACCAACGTCCCCGGCTCCGTCCATGAAAAACGTTACCAGGACATAGAAGTCGTTCTGGATGCCGGTATTGACGTTTACTCCACCGTCAATATTCAGCACCTGGAAAGCCTCAACGACCTGGTTCACCAAATTTCTGGCGTAGTTGTACGGGAGCGGGTGCCCGATCGCTTGCTAGACGAAGCGGATGAAGTGGTAGTGGTGGATGTTACCCCCGAAATGCTTCAGGAACGGCTGATAGAAGGCAAAATCTACGCCCCCGACAAAATTGATCAGGCCTTGCAAAACTTTTTTCAACGACGCAACCTGGTGGCCCTGCGCGAACTGGCCCTGCGCGAAGTAGCCGACAACATTGAAGAAAATGGGCGTGAGGGGAATGCCCAAAGCTACTGCAATATTCAGGAACGCATTCTGGTCTGTGTTTCTACTTATCCCAGCTCAATTCAACTGCTGCGACGGGGGGCACGCATTGCTAGCCAGATGAATGGTCGCCTCTACGTATTGTTTGTCGCCCATCCCCATCGGTTTTTGTCTAAGGAAGAAGCCCTCCACATCGAAACCTGCAAACGGCTCTGCGATGAGTTTGAGGGTGAGTTTTGGCGGGTAGAGTCAGAGGATGTGGTCAGAGCCATTGCCAGCGTTGCCGCCGACAATCACGTTAGCCAAATTGTTTTGGGCGAAACCCAGCGATCACGCTGGCAGCTGCTCACCAAAGGCTCGATTGTCCAGCGACTCATGCGAGCTCTCCCTAGCGTAGATCTGCATATCATTGCCGCCAAGTAGGTTGAAATACTTGCGGAAGCTATCTTCCTGCCCTGGTCTAAAGTTGCGTCATTGCAGACGGGACAAAGGTTATCGATGGGTTTCAAGCTCGTCTTCCGCCCCATAACTCCACCTTTATCGTTATGGTGCAATCCTGATTAGACCTCTCCAGAAAAGATTTCTGGTGGGCCTGTAGTAAGGGCTTCAGCCCTTATTTTGAAAGTTATTAGAGAGGTCTATTGGTTCTACACAATCCCACTGCTAAGGGAGTAGAGAAGCCCAGGAGTAAGGGCAGGGCATGTTGCATCACTTCCGAAACGTATGCCATTTAGGTTAGGACATTAAGCTAACGGCTGGCGGGGCGGTTGTGAGACTGATAGCGTCCCCGTCTGGGCGATCGATCGTGAACCGCTGCACTGAGGCGCTACATCTAGGGGAAGGCCGGGTTAGGGACGGCCCGCCGCCCCCCCAAAACGCTGGGCGATAATATCATCATAGGTATCGGCGATGGTGACCACTGAAAGAATACAGGTTTGCAGCTCCATCAGGTCCATGTTTTCGCCCCCCAGCACGTTCTCCGCAAACATCACCTGGTTGGCTTCATCTAAATGGAAGGCCCCAAACCGCATGCGGCGGTTTTCGGTGAGCAAAAATGCATCAGCTGGTCATCGATTGTACTGCCAATGGTAACGCAGCTGGTGGCGCGCACCGTGGCCAGGTCAGCCTTTTCCCAGGGATGCACTTCCCAGGGCAGTACCTCCACCTCCACCAGGGTAGAGCCGTAGAGCAGATCGAACTTGGGGATGTCGTCGTAGATTCGCAGGTTCTCTTTGAACAGGGCAGCCCCGTACAGATAATCGGCCACCTTATGAAAGGTTAGGGCCTGTACATCATTACTAAAAGGAATGGGCATAGGGTTTAGGTCTGAATTTACATCATAAACATGTGGCCATCCAGGTGCTTAGGGTCGTGACTCTCCACGAACTGTTGCACGTTTTCGTCAGACTCGATGCGACCATCCACCAGGTTGATGATGCGATCG
>JAAUUR010000345.1 GCA_012031045.1 Leptolyngbyaceae cyanobacterium SM2_5_2 | reverse complement strand
CCATTCAAGGGCGCACCCACGACTACATCATCACCCGCGAATTTGAAACCCAGCCGGGGGATGTGTTCAACCAGTCTGAGATTGAGCAAGACTTTCAGCGGGTGTTTGGGCTGCAAATTTTTGAAGATGTCACCCCAGGGCTGGAACCTGGCACCGAAGACCCCCGCCAGGTGACGGTGATTGTTAATGTGACTGAGCGCAGTACGGGTTCAGTAGCTGCGGGTCTAGGCTTTAACTTTACTGGGGATATCTTTGGGACGGTCAGCTACCGCCAGGACAACTTTGGTGGCAACAACCAAAAGCTAAGCGCCGAAGCTCAGATCAGCACCCGCGATATTCTGTTCGATGTTTCCTTTACCGATCCGTGGATTGCGGGCGACCCCTTCCGCACGTCTTACACGGTCAATGGGTTTGCCCGCAGTGTCATCAACCTCAACTTTGATGGCGGGCCAACTCCCATTGATTTAGCCAATGGCGATCGCGTCCGGGTGCGCCGATTTGGCGGCGGTGTTACCTTCAGCCGCCCCCTTGGGGACGGTTGGACGGTGGCCATCGGCACGCTAGTGCAGAACATTTCTACCCGCGATGCTGACGGTGCTGTTTTTGCCACCGATGCCGCCGGTAACCCCCTCACCACCAGCGGCACGGGTATTGATGATCTCTGGACCTTCCCCATCAGTGCCACGCTTGACCGCCGCGATAACTCCTTTAACCCCACCCGAGGCAGCATTTTGCGCCTCAATGCCGAGCAATCGGTACCATTGGGTCGGGGTAGCATCTTTATGAACCGGCTGCGGGGTAGCTACAGCCAATACATTCCGGTACGATTTCTCAACTTTACAGAAGGCCCTCAGGCGATCGCGCTGAACTTCCAGATCGGGACCATCCTGGGCGATGTACCACCCTACGAAGCCTTTGCTTTGGGTGGCACCAACTCGATTCGGGGCTACGACGAGGGCGAGGTTGGCAGTGGGCGCAGCTACGCTCAATTCACGGCAGAGTATCGCTTCCCGCTGTTTTCTTTCCTGGGCGGCGCGCTGTTTTTGGATGCCGGTACCGACCTGGGTAGTGGCAATGCGGTACCTGGGGCACCGGGGCCATCGCGGGGTAAGCCTGGCAGCGGCTTTGGCTATGGCGCTGGTGTCCGGGTTCAGACTCCGCTGGGACCCCTGCGGATTGACTATGGCTTTAACGACGAGGGGCAAGGGCGCATTCACTTTGGTATAGGAGAGCGGTTCTAATGGCTAGTCCAGATAGTCTGACCCTACCGACTGCGAAGGCGATAACTTCGACGCAGCACACGCTGGCCAGCTCAGTGTCGCGGCAGGGGGTGGGGCTGCATTCTGGCGAGGTAGTGACCGTTACCTTAGCCCCAGCCCGGCGGGGAGAAGGTCGCTCTTTCGTCCGCACAGATTTACCTGGCCAGCCCGTCATTCCAGCGGCTCTTGAGGCGGTCGATCAAACCGTGCTTTCCACGGAATTGCGGCAGAATAATGCCACCGTTCGTACCGTTGAGCATCTGCTGGCCGCCCTGGTCGGCACCGGCATTGATAACGCTCGTATTGAGATCACTGGCCCTGAGATACCGCTGCTGGATGGGTCGGCCCTGGGCTGGGTAGAGGCGATTCAGGCTGCTGGAGTGGTCGCCCAGGGGAGCGGGCGATCTCCCCTGGTGCTGGCTCAGCCTGTCTCCGTTCAGGATGGCGATGCCTGGGTGGTGGCGTTTCCCGCCGAGACACCCCGCCTCACCTACGGCATTGACTTTGAGGTGGCCGCCATCGGCCAGCAATGGTTTAGCTGGTCGCCCCTGGTCGATCCCTACGATGCCCAAGGCTTTGTGGCCATGGTGGCACCGGCTCGCACCTTTGGCCTGGCCCATCAAATTGAGTATTTGCAACGCCAGGGGTTAATTAAGGGAGGTAGCTTAGAAAACGCTCTGGTTTGCAGCCACGAGGGCTGGCTTAATCCGCCGCTACGGTTTGACAATGAGCCTGTGCGGCACAAGCTGCTTGATTTGATCGGTGATCTGAGTCTGTTGGGTGGGTTGCCCCAGGCCCATGTGGTGGCTTACAAGGCCAGCCACCGCCTCCATGTGGCCCTGGGCCGATCCCTTCAATCTGCCCTTGCATGTCCCCCGGAGGCGGTATAGTGACACAATCGACAGTTCAAGCCTGACCCTGGCCAAGGGCCAATATATCGAGCTTGCCGAGCTTAACTAAGTGCCAACATCATCGTGATTGACGTAACATCCTCAAGTCCTCTATCTACGGCCATTAGCGCCCCTGGAGCCACCTCAACTGGAGGGCTTAGCCTGCTTTCGGAGCCCGTTAAGCAAACGTTCTCTGCGGAAGAAATCTATGCGCTACTGCCCCATCGCTATCCCTTTGCCCTGGTCGATCGAATTATCGACTATGTGCCGGGTAAACAGGCCACTGGCCTTAAGAATGTCTCCTTTAACGAGCCCCATTTTCAGGGTCACTTTCCGGGCCGACCGATTATGCCTGGGGTGCTCATTGTAGAAGCGATGGCGCAAGTCGGGGGAATCGTGCTTACCCAAATTCCTGGGGTAGACGGTCTGTGCGTGTTTGCTGGCATTGATAAGGTCAAGTTTCGGCGACCCGTTGTGCCGGGTGACCAGTTGATTATGACCGTGGCGTTGCTGGCAATCAAACGATTGCGGTTTGGCAAAATGCAGGGCCGGGCCGAAGTGGATGGCCAGCTCGTCTGCGAAGGCGAACTGCTGTTTTCTGTTGTGGAATCTGCCTAGCCCCCGGGCCAGGCAAGTGGATGGTTGTGCGTGTATCTCACTCTGGTTTCCGGAGGCAAGTCCTTGACTACTACTCTGATTCACCCTACGGCGGTTATTCATGCAGGGGCTGAGCTCCACCCGACGGTTCGGGTTGGCCCCTACGCCGTCATTGGCGAGCATGTCACTATTGGCCCCGAAACTCAGATTGGGGCTCACGTGGTGATTGACGGGCAGACCACCATTGGGGCGCACAATCAGATCTTTCCGGGAGCAGCCATTGGCTTGGAACCGCAGGATCTCAAGTACGATGGCGCCCTCAGCCAGGTCGAAATTGGCGACTACAACCTGATTCGGGAGTGCGTCACCATCAACCGGGCTACCAATGCCGGTTCGGCCACCCGCCTAGGCAGCCACAATTTACTGATGGCCTACTGCCACGTGGCCCATAACTGTGTGCTGGAAAATCAGGTGGTGATTGCCAACTCCGTGGCCCTGGCGGGTCATGTCTATGTGGAGTCCTGGGCGCGGATTAGTGGCCTGGTGGGCGTTCATCAGTTTGTGCAGATTGGCCGCTTTGCCTACATTGGCGGGCTGAGCCGTATTGATCGTGACGTGCCGCCCTACACAATGGTGAATGGCAACCCTGCCGTGGTGCGCGGGCTCAATCAGGTGGGCATCCAACGGGCTGGCCTGGCCGACCAGCAGGATGGTCAGCACTACCGGCAATTGAAACAGGCCTATCGACTCATTTACCGTTCCAATGAATCGTTTACAGCGGCCTTAGACAAGCTCGACCAGTGGGAGGAAAATGACCTAGTGCGCAACTTTTCCCAGTTTTTGCGGGCCTCCTCCCAACAGCCAAATCGGCGTGGCCCTACCCCAGGGCGCAAACGCGGGGGACGGGCCAGCGATGATGAATAGCCAGGGGCGCAGGTAACAGAATGGGGCAGGCCAGCGAGCGCCAGAAGCGATTGTTCATCAGCACTGGCGAAGTGTCTGGGGATTTACAGGGAGCGCTACTCATTGAGGCGCTTTACCAGGTTGCGGCTGAGCGAAATCTCAAACTTGAGATTATCGCTCTGGGTGGGCCGCGCATGGCTAAGGCCGGAGCAATGCTGCTGGGCGAAACCGCAACCATCGGTTCAGTGGGCGTATTTGAGGCTCTGCCCTATTTAATTCCTACCTGGCGTTTGCAGCGGCAGGCCCGGCGGGCCTTGGCCGCCCAGCCCCCAGACCTGGCTGTATTAATTGACTATATGAACCCCAACCTAGTAATGGGGCAGTATCTCAAGGCCCATCAGCCCCAGGTGCCCGTGGTCTACTACATTGCTCCCCAACAGTGGGTATGGGCTTTTTCCCAGCGGGATACCCGGCGGCTCGTGGATGGTAGCGATCGCATGCTGGCCATCTTCCAGGCCGAGGCCGACTACTATCGGCGGTTTGGAGCTGAGGTGAACTGGGTGGGGCATCCCCTAGTAGATCGCTATCCCACCCCGCCCGACCGGCTAGCGGCCCGCGAACAACTAGGGCTAACGGCGGATCAAACCGTTATCACCCTTTTGCCCGCCTCGCGGCGGCAGGAGGTCAAATACCTGCTGCCAGTTATCCTGCAAGCGGCTCAGCAGGTGTACCAGGCTTACCCAGAAGCCACCTTTTTGCTGCCAGTTTCTTCCCCAACGTTACAGGCTAGCTTTGTCCAGGGGCTGGCTCAATACCAGTTACCGGGCCGGTGGTCGAGCAGCATACCCAGGCCGCCATTGCCGCCGCCGATGTGGCGATCACTAAATCCGGCACCGCCAACCTGGAAATTGCCTTGATGAACGTGCCCCAGGTGGTGGCTTACCGGCTAAACCCCATTAGCGCCCGCATTGGCCGTTACCTGCTTAACTTTGATGTTCCCTTTGTGTCGCCGGTTAACCTGGCCGTAAACCAGCCGGTGGTGCCGGAGTTTTTGCAGTGGCAGGCGACCCCAGCGGCCATGGCGGCAGCGGCTCTGGAACTGTTGAGCCATGCCGCCGTCCGGCAAAGAATGCTGGAGGGCTACGCGGCGGTGCGTCAAGCGCTGGGGCAGCCGGGGGCCTGCCGTCGGGCCGCAGCCCTGATTCTCGACCTGATCCCCTGAAGCCGTGTTGAAACGTTCCTAAAGTCACTACAATTGTTATGCTTTTCCGAAGCTCCCGTAGAACGCAGCCGTGGTGATAGGAGGATTTTGTGAGTATACCTGAGCTTTTTGCCCGGGGCGGCATTGCGATGTGGCCCCTACTCCTGCTGTCAATCCTGGCCGTGGGCACGATTTGGAGCGCATCTGGTTTTGGTCGCGCATTCTCACCCGCGAGCGCGAGGTATCGGGTCGGGTGCTAGAGGCGGCCCGCCGCGACTGGCCCGCCGCCGCCGACATTGCCCAGCGTTCCAGCCCGCTACCGATGGGCCGGTTTCTCTCGGCTCCACTCAAGCTGCAAGCTCCAGATCCTGAAGTATTTCGGCTGGCCCTTGAAACAGCCGCCAACGAAGAGCTGGCCATTATGTCTAAGGGCGAGAAGATTCTAGAAGCCGTGATTGCCCTATCTCCCTTGCTGGGTCTGCTGGGGACGGTGCTGGGCTTAATTAACTCGCTCTCATCCATTCAAATTAGCGACCTGGGTAGTGGCGATGCCACCGCTGGCACCTCCCTGGGCATCAGTGAAGCATTGATCAGCACGGCTACCGGGTTAATTATTGCCATCACTGCGCTGGCCTTTTACCGGCTGTTTCAGGGATTTGTGTTTGGCCAGGCCAAAATGTTTCGCCAGGCTGGTAGCGAACTGGAGCTTCTCTACCGGCAAAGCTGGGCGCAACGGCAAACCGCCCCTCTCCCGCCCACCTCTGAACCCACCCCAGCGGAGGTAGCGGCGCCATGAAAATTGACTTACTGGAAACCCCTAAAGAAGATGTTCGACTAGAGATCATTCCGCTTATTGACGTAATCT
>JAAUUR010000344.1 GCA_012031045.1 Leptolyngbyaceae cyanobacterium SM2_5_2 | reverse complement strand
CACTCGCTACATCGCCGATCTAAACATTGCCGTGCAGAATTCCTCTGGCCAACCAGAGGCTGGGGCCGCTGTGTCTCAATACCTGCGCGACAGTGGATTTAACAATGTTTACGTCCTATCGGACAGTTCTACCACTATCAGCCGGACTGAGGTGATTGCCCAGAGGGGTGATTTACAAAGTGCCCAAACGGTGCAGTCTGTGATGGGGTTGGGGCGTGTACTGTTGGAATCAACGGGCGATTTAAATTCTGACATTACCATTCGCGTCGGCCTGGATTGGGGGGAGCCGACCTCTGAGCCAGTCCCTGATTCGTTTTAGCCAGTTGGGGCCATGCTGACGAACGCCGTCGTGATGGGGATAAAGAACGCCTCCCTGGATCTGGCGCTGCTTTGGGCCGTTCTACTAGCTGAGCCTGCCCTGAGTTGACCCGCAGAATTTAAACAACAGGGTAGTTCTGTAGATCGACGGCGGCCTGAAAGGCATCCCATGCCAGCACATCCTGCAACAGAGAACGATAGCCCAAAACGTTGGGATGGAGACCATCGCTGGATAGGCGATCGCGCCACCAATGCTCTCCTCGGTTCAGCCACAGCGTCAGAATATCCAGGTAGGGGATATTATGGCTGGCGCAGGCCAAGCGGGTCGCTTCTTTGTAGCGCCACTGTTCCCGATGAGAATAGAACAGCACTTCTGAAAAGGGCATGGCCGCCTCATTGACGGGAACCATGCCAACAAACAAAACGGGGCACAGTTGGCGAGCCTGGACTAGCAAGGTGGTAATGCTGTGCTCAAATTCTTCGAAGTCGGTGTAGTTACGGCCTAGGGGACGGCCTACTCTAGCTGAGTCATTGGTGCCTACCGATAGCATCATTAGATCAGGCACACGATTGCGAATCTCGCCCCGATAGCGAAACTCTTGATCTAAGCGCTCAATCACCTGGGCAATGCGATCGCCCCGGATACCCAAGTTATAAAACACCGCCCCCGTGGATCCTGGTTCCATCGATAAACGGCGCAATCGCTCGACCCAGCCACCTCCCTCCGGATCTCCAAAGCCGTAGACCAAGCTATCGCCCACAGCCACAATCTTCTGAGGGTGAGCCTGCCTGAGCGTAATGCTAGAAGAAAGACTGGAAGAAGTCGCTACCATGCCAACTGTCTCGCTGTGTAACCGCCAAACAACAGAACCTGCAACCCGACCCGTAGGCTACCCGGATCTTTTTCCCAGACTCTTAGCCCTGGGTTAAGGCCAGGGTTATCTCAGCCCGTGATGTTGCAAATTGTTTACATATTACATGGTTCGGTGTGTTTGGCTGTCATGGGTGAACACCTTTAGCGGAACTCTTTTCTATCAGTTTCAGGCCAAACCCATCGGTTCAGGGATACAGTCACCAAGTTTTTGCAATCTTCAAATAGGTTTAGAACTTAAGACCAGCCTTAGCTTGGCCTGAATCAACGTAAGCCGAGCCAAGCCAAGCTCAGCACTGCCTTCTACAACTACGCCGGTATCCAGCAGGCGATCTAAAAGTTCAAGAATGGTCGGGCTGGGGGATATTTCACCGGGATAGTAGTGGCCTGCCCTGGGTAGCAGCGTCCCCAGTTCGCCCAGGTCAACATTTAAATCTGCCGGGTTAACTTCAAATATTTCGCAGAGATGCACAACCTGCTCCGCTAACTTGCGGAGGCTGTCTGAGGCCCGTTCCAGTTCCTCATCGCTCAGCTCGCTGGTTTCCATGCGTCGGATAACCTGGGCTTCCATCAGTTGTCGCACTAGCTCAATCACCGTCAACAGTAGCGGAGCTAGGCCCGCATCTGACTTAGCCTGGGGAGATAGGTCAACCGCAGGGAAAGCATTAACGTCGTTTGGTTCAGAAGTCATAGCCACAGTCTAAACCAAGTTTTACAGTGGACTGCCTGCAATTGGTGGCCTAACTACTTGGGCAACCGAGTCTGCCACTGCCGACTCAGCCATTGGCGACGCGACTCAGCCGCCCGTATCCGTCCCTGGCTTTGCACCCAGCGACCTAGCTCACCCAAGTCATCCCCGCTGCCATGGCTCAAGCTTGGACAGGCTCGAAAACTGGGAATAGATCGACTATCGGCAACCTGCCGATAGGTACGGATAGTGAGCATAGCAAGTACCTCATAGACGTAAACCAGCCTGGCGTAAACGGTTAGATCAGAATTATGGCTTTTTGAGCCAATTCAAGACAAATTCAGCTTTAATTGGAGGGAGTAGTGGGTAGCGCCGCTCGTAATGCTGTAAGTTCTGCTTCTAGGTCTTCCAATCGAGCCTGAAGTTGTTGGTTGGTTTTCACCAGTTCCTGCGATTGAGAACTCAGGTAAGGATCGCTTTCCCACCAGTTAATGCCGATCTCACGAGCTTTGTCTACCGACGAAATAAGCAACCGAATGCGAATACTCAGTAGTTCAGTAGAGCCTACAGACACGGAAATATCACCCGCAATCACGATGCCTTTATCAAGCACACGCTCTAAAACATCAACCAGAGAAGACCCTTGAGTTGCTGTTGTAATAGAACCTTGTTTCATTTGGGGATGGGGGCACTTGTCATGACCATCGTTATTGGCCTCGCTCGGTACAATCTGGTAAACCGATGGGTGTTCGCCATCTTCAACTTTTCAACCAGGCCTTGATCCAGCATGGACTTCAAAGCATTGACGATCTGAAATCGGCTGAGCCCCTAGATCCGCTTCAATGTGGGATAGGGAGGCTGAGCCGGTGCTATCTAAAAAATCGAAAATGCGGGGTTTCAATATCGTCATTACTGGCACTACTGTTGGCTATTGCGCCGTTCTCAGGAGCGGTTGGGGGGCTGGCCATGGCAGGGGAGAAACAAATTGACTGTTGCTCTCTGCTTCTTCACCGTGGAGCCGAGCTTTGGGGCGGTTGCTATCGGAATTAGTGCGAATTTGATTGGCCCATTCAACCTGGGAGGCTACGAATTGGTTAAATAAATCCCATAAGTGGCGGGTTGCCTCTGGTAACGCCTGCTTCGAGCGATCTAGTAACACATCACTGCAAACATCACGAAAGTCAACATTCTCGGCTAAGGGAGGAATGCCATGATCATGGCAGATGGTGGCAATCATTAAACTGGGGCGCAGGCTAGACACCATGTCCGTTGCCAGATCAGCTTGAAAGGCTTTTACTAAGCGCACAATCTGTAGCGCTGACGAAGCATCAATGCCAACTTTTTGAGCCAAGATTTGCTGCTGGGCTAATTCGTCGGGCTCTGGCATGTTAATGGTGATTAAGCGGTCTTGCAGTGCATCCTGGGTGCCATGTACACCGCAGTACTCTTCTGGGTTGGAGGTGAAAATTGCCCGGAAGTGAGGATGTACCCGAATGTATTCAGACCGATTTTGATTGGGGGGTAGCACCAGCAGCTTTTCTTCCAGGGCCGATAACAGGACATTGTTCACCTCTGGGCGAGAGCGGTTAAACTCATCGTACACCAGAGTAAATCCTTCTCGGCAAGCTAGCGTTAGGCGCGAGTCGATCCAATTGTGGCGTAGCTCATCCTCCACCTTCATAACGCTGTGGATAAAGTTGTCCACCACCTTTTTACGGGTATAGCCCGACTGATTGCCAATCAAATCAGAGGTCTTAAATTCATCATCGCCAAATAACAGCATGATGGGCCGCCCTAACAGGTCGGCTAAGTGTAGGGCTAGGGTTGTCTTACCAGTACCCGATGGCCCTTTGAGGTGTACTGAATAGCCTGACTGCAAGTAGCGCAGAGCCCGGATGGCTGTTCTCTCTAGTACAGGGGTGGATACAAAGTTGCGGGGGCGGGCTTGTAGAACGGTGTTCACAGAACAGCTTCCTCTTGAATGCGATAGGTTCGGTCGTGCTTAACAATCAAGTTTTTTTGAATCAATGCACGTAGGGCATCGACGGCTTGAAATCGGTTAATGCCAAGTTCTGACTCAATTTCGCTAAGGTGAGCCCCGTTAGCCAGATGCAGATAGTTGTACACCACGTCCTCTAATGGCTGAACTTGACTGGATGGGGCAGAAGGAGCAGATGTTTGGGGCCCTGCCATCGGCGGTGTCAAAGTAGCCACGGTTGTTCCTGAAGTCTGGGGCATAGACCCAACTGCGGAGGATCTGGCTAGGGGCATTGGTCTAGCCGTAGAAGCAGAGTTAGCGGTTGTGGGATGGGCTACCGGTTGGTTGACTGATGAGGTAGACCGAGCACCTGGGCTTGCCAATCGAGCGGAGGGCTGTGAATCTGGTTTTGCCGCTACTTTTGAAACAGCCTGGGCGGCCTCAGGTAGGTTGGATATAGGCGACTCAGTTCCCCATACTTGAGCGGTTAACTGCGAGCGCTGCACCTGCAGTTGCTGTCGAAATTCGTTGAGCCTATCAAACAGCTCGTCTACACGGGTAGACAATGCTAAGCGCTCCTGTTGGCGCTGTCTTCGACAGTTAACCTCGGCCTGTTGCCGGGCTTCTGTCAGGCTGGTTAGAGTTGCTTCTACCTGAGTTTGTAAATCGGCTAGATAGTGAACCAGTTCAGGCCATAAACTGGCCCTGATTAGAGCTTGGTGTTGCCGATATCCAGCGCGCTCAACGGCCACTTGCTGCTGCATCGCCCAGACCTGACGCTGTATCACCTGCAAGTCTTGAATGAAGCTCAGGTGCAGTTCACTCACAACATCTTGCAATTCCTGTCGCTCTTGGGAAAGGTGCTGGCGCTGGGTTATCTTTTTAAGGTGGCGGTCGGCTTGGTAGGAGGCCAATAATCTTTGGGCCTGAGCCTGAAGTTGTTCCGTGAAATTCAGCAAAGCTTGCCGCATTTGGGGAATTTGGGCCGCTCGCTGTTCGGTAGTTTGGGCTAGCCACTGGCCTGTTTCAGCCTGCAAGGTTCTTGCTGTTTGGGCTAGCTTTTGGCGCAGTAGATCGCCGCTGACAAAGCGCTCCTGCTGCCAGGTCGATAGTTTTGCAGCGACCTGCTCACGGCGCTTTACCACAACGCTCTGCCGCAGTTGACGGGCAGCCTGCCATTGGTCATTAAGTGCAGCCACAGGATTGATCCTCCTGGATAAACTATTAAACAATCAAGCCAAGTAAGGCTAGGTAAAGCCGTTTGCTGAGTTAATTCAAATCTTATTTGAAGTTTATTTGAAATTGTTGATTTTCAAAAATTACGCTTGTCAATTAGCGGAAATCCTGGCTTATGAATTAAGCCCTAACTAAACTGACAGGGATGCTAATTGGCTCAGCATCCCTACGTTAATCTAAGCAGAGAGTCTACAGTTAATCACTCATCCATTAAGCGGCAGGAACAGCAGCTTGAGCGGTTAAACCAACTGCTTCGGCGTACTTCAGATAGGTATCGACAGAAGCAATAACGACCCTTGCTTCAATAGCTAAAAGCTCGATACCTACTAGAGAGACCCGAACCCAAGCATCAACAACAATGCCTTTGTCCAGAATACGATCAACAACTTCAGCCAAGCTAGACGAAGAGTTTACTTTTCAACAGCCATGGTTTTGAACCCCTAAACAAAAGGTATTGGATGAAATTTAGGAACACAGATTTACCACTAGTGTGATTATCTGCAACCTCGTAGCGCAATCAAAAGGCTTTGCGTGGGGGCATGCGCCTAGCCTGTTTTTGCACCTTTTAAGTCTTCCCGCTTGAAAAGAAGAGTTCACAAAAACCCGATTCAATTTATTAATTGTTACTTAAGTAAAATTGTGCTCCCT
>JAAUUR010000343.1 GCA_012031045.1 Leptolyngbyaceae cyanobacterium SM2_5_2 | reverse complement strand
CCCCACCACCCCTATGCTCAACCTGTTTTACCGCAACCGTAACCTCCTCCTCCTCACCCTGGCACTCTTGGTCGTCTGGGGGCTGTCGGCCTTCCTGACCTTGCCACGCCTGGAAGACCCCGAAATTGTGCCGCGCGTTGCCCGCATTACGACCTTTTTACCCGGCGCTACGCCAGAGCGGGTCGAGACTCTGGTAACCGAGAAAATCGAAGATCGCCTGTTTGAGTTAGAAGAAATTGACTCCCTGCGGTCTACATCGGGTACCGGCATTTCGGTGATTACCGTGGAACTGAAGGACACTATCGCCGAGGTAGAGCCCGTATGGGCCAAGGTGCGCAGTAAAGTAGACGACGCGATACCCGAATTACCTGCCGCTGCCTTGGTGCCGGAGTATGCCGACAGCTCTACCCAAGCTAGCGCGCTAATTGTGGGGCTGACCTGGATGATGGAGGATGCACCCAACTACCGTATTCTGGGACGATTAGCGGCCGTCTTGGAGGATCGGCTGCGGGCTATCCCTGGCACAGAAACGGTGGATAGTTTTGGGGAGCCCGATGAAGAAATCCGGGTTGACATTACAGCTACGGAGCTATCGCGGTTGGGGTTAACCGCTGAGGAGCTCTCTCAGCAAATCGCGGCTAGTGATGCCAAGGTTGCCGCCGGGCAGTATCGTAGCGATCGCAGCGAATTCCTGCTTGAAGTCAACAGCAACCTGAGTTCCCTAGAACAAATTCGCGCCATCCCCATCCAGGTTGGAGGAGCAGGGCAGGTAGCCAGACTGGGGGATATCGCAACCGTTACCAAAGCCCGGCAAGATCCACCGACCGATTTGGCTCTGGTGAGTGGTCATCCGGCGGTTGTGCTGGCCGCTAAGGTGGAGGCCACCCAGCGGGTAGACCAGTGGGCCAGGCAAGCCCGGCAGACAATGGACACCTTTACCGCTGACTTACCCAGCGGCCTCGAACTGGCAGTCGTGCTTGATCAAAGTCAGTACGTTCAGCAGCGCTTGAACGGGGTGATTAGCAATCTAATTTTGGGGTCGCTGCTGGTTTTTGGGGTGTCGTTACTGATATTGGGCTTAAAGTCTGCCCTCATTGTGGGGTTAGCGCTGCCCCTAACCACATTCATGGTGTTTGGCCTGATGGATGGGCTGGGGATACCACTCCACCAAATGTCTGTGACTGGCATCATTATTGCCCTGGGGCTGCTCATCGACAATGCCATTATTGCGGTGGACGAGGTGCAGGGGCGACTATATGAGGGAATGCCGCCCAGTCAGGCTGTGCAGCAAACTGTTAGCCATCTCCTGGTGCCCTTGCTGGCTTCCACCCTGACCACGGTGCTGGCCTTCATACCCATTGCCTCATCGGCAGGCAGTGTGGGGGAATTTATCGGCACCATTGGTCTGACGGTAATTTTGGCTCTGGTCAGTTCTTTGGCGCTTTCTCTAACGGTGATTGTGGCCCTGACCGGGCGACTACACCGCTGGGAGCCTTTACCCATGCCTTGGCACTGGTGGCGCTATGGCTTTTCTAACCCGGTGCTAGCCTCGGCCTATCGATGGACATTGCAAGGCACTCTACAACGGCCCTGGTTGGGAGTTGGGCTATCGTTGATTCTGCCAGTTATAGGGTTTGCCGTGTTTGCTACGCTGCCTCAGCAGTTCTTTCCGCCTACCAACCGCAACCAGTTTCAAATTGAGTTTGAGCTGCCAACTCAAGCCGCCCTCGCGACCACCCAGGCGCAAGTTCAGCAGTCGCGAGAATTGGCCTTAACCCATCCCGAAGTAGACGAGGTGCACTGGTTTATGGGACGTAGCGCGCCGCCCTTTTTCTATAACGTAGTCGATAGTCGCCGCAACGCCCAAAATTACGCCCAGGGGATTGTGCATCTGGCTAGCACTGACCATATTCGAGAGACTATTCAAGCCCTACAAACGACTATGGACACAGCGTTTCCCGAAGCTCAGGTGTTGGTGCGCCAGCTTGAACAGGGGCCACCCTTCGATGCGCCCATTGAACTGCGGGTCTACGGGGCAGACTTAGAGGGGCTGAGAGCGGTGGGCGATCGCCTGCGGGCTGAGCTGATCCAGGTGCCCGATGTGATCCACACCCGTGCCACCCTCACCGAAGCCTTACCCAAGCTGGCCTTAACCGTTGATGAAGCCCAGGCTCGCCGCTTAGGGATCGATAACCGAGGCATTGCCAGTCAGCTCAATGCCGCCCTGGATGGCCGTACCGGCGGCTCTCTGCTGGAAGGTAACCGCGATGTTCCAGTGCGGGTGCGGGTGCCCGCTGACCAGCAGAGCGATTTAGCCAGTATTCGCTCTCTGGATATTGTGACCCCCCAGGGAGAGCTACCGCTGGATGCCATCACCTCCCTGACCCTGGTGCCTGATACCGCCAGCATCAACCGCCGCAACGGTCAGCGCATTAATACGGTACAAGGCTTTATTACCGCGGGCGCTCTGCCCAGTACGGTGCTGGCGGCGTTCCAGCAGCGCTTGCAAGAGCAGGGCTTTGAACTGCCCCCTGGCTACCGCATTGAGTACGGTGGCGAGGCCGATGCCAGGGGTACCGCCGTCGGCAATCTCCTCTCTACCGTTGGGGTTTTGGGGATTTTGATGACGGCCACCCTGGTACTGTCCTTCAATTCCTTTGGTCTAGCCGCGCTGATTGGTTCGGTAGCCATCCTTTCGGTAGGTCTGGCGGCGCTGGCCCTCAAGCTGTTTGGTTCCCTGTTTGGCTTTACGGCTATTCTCGGTACTCTGGGCTTAATTGGCCTGGGCATCAACGACTCGATTGTAGTCCTGGCCGCTCTACGAGAAGATGATCAGGCCCGCCTCGGCCATCCCCACGCCATTGAGGAGGTGGTCTTCCACGCCACCCGCCACGTCATTGCTACCACCGTCACCACCATTATCGGCTTTGTGCCGCTCATGCTGGATGCCACTGGCTTTTGGTCACCCCTGGCGATTGCCATCGCTGGTGGCCTTGGTGGCGCCACCTTACTGGCGCTTTACTACATTCCATCGGTCTATCGACTCCTGACTCGCTAGTCTACCCAGACTATAGGAAGGTTCAGGGATGAAAGGATGCCGTGCCACTAATCCGTCAGAATGCCAACCAGAATCTGAAACAACTCCTCCAGGTCAGCAGGCACCCGATAGAGATTCAAATCTTGTTCTACCCGACGCTGTTGGCGATGAAGCCGACCAAACTGCCAGACATCCCCTGTAGATACGGCCCCATAGAGCAAAGGTTCTGTAGAGCTGATCCACTGATCAAGAGCAATCAGCTCTACCGCCAGTTGGGTAAACCCACGGGCAAGGTCAGCATTTTTGGCCTCAATAATCAGCAAGCTGTTTTGGCGATGGAGGTAGTAGTCCAAGGAGCCCTTGAGCTGGTCAGATACATTAATCGAATATTCAATTCTGAGCTGGGCCTGGGTTTGGTCAATCAGCGCCAGCACAATGGGTGCAATTAACACCTCGCGGCGAGCGGCTTCGCTGGTCAGACTGACGTAGGGTAAACGACGCTGGAGAGTAGTCTTAAGCTCAGCAATCGGATGACAATGCGGCTCTGCTTTGGGTAGGTCTAAGATGAGGCGCTGGAGAGAGAGGCCGAACTCCGCCAGAATGTCGTCGGGTTCGTAGGCCATCTCAAAGTAATTTCGGAAAGTGTAGGACTTTCCGGGCTCTAAAATACTGGCTTTGGTCATTGAGAAACCACCTGAGATTAACCCTAGCCCTAGTCTATCCTTGCACTATCCTGGGCTCAAGCGAGTACTCTAATCTTGCTGCCTCTGGTTAGTATATTGACCGTGGATACTGACACAATACGGCACAATATAGGTCAGCAGGCCCGATAGCCATCGTTGTCGGGTCATGGTTCCCTGCCAGAGGGCGGCTCCGTGGTTGATGATAAATAGTAGGGAGCCAATCACCAGGGCTACCCGCAGGGCTGTGGGCACAAATCTGGGATCTTTCAGGCTCTGCCAGTAGGTTTTCGGTGTGGTCATCTGCCCCATCAGTCATAATCTCCCGTGGTGATTCACCTTTCCTTAGCCCAATATCAACAGATGTGTCAGGCCGTTATGGACGCCTATCCTCAGGAGGGGTGTGGCTTAATTCTAGGCCGACGGCTGATGTCAGCCACTGACCGGATGACTTCGGCTTCCCTGGAGGCGGCTGACCGAGAGGCGATCGCCGTGATCCCCGTTGCCAATGCCTGGCACCCCTCTGTGCTGGATTACACCGATCCAGCAATTACTCCAGCAACTACGGTAGACCACGGGTTGGGCGATCGCTACTGGATTGACCCGGCGACGCTGTTGGAGGTTCAACGCTCAGCTCGGCAGCAGGATTTAGACATCATCGGCATCTACCATTCGCACCCTGACCATCCAGCGGTGCCCTCAGAGTGCGATCGGCGATTAGCCTGGCCCGTTTATTCCTACCTGATTATCGCCGTCAGCCACGGCCAGGTGATCGACCTGAACAGCTGGCGGCTCAATGATGAGGGACAATTCCAGCTTGAACCTGTGAAAATCCTTGGATCATCTGCTAACAATCTTCCATTCTTGTCCTAAGCTGAAATGATGTGTCAGTTCGGTATTACCCCGCACCGTTTTGGCGCTTAATTTTGGCCTTGTCATCCCTTCTCTTTGCGCCCTGGAGACCATGCTCAACCCTAATCTGGACGAAATTCAACTCACTAAAGAAGAGTACGAGCGCTACTCCCGCCACATTATTCTGCCGGAAGTCGGTTTAGATGGGCAGAAAAAACTCAAGGCCGCCAGTGTGCTCTGCGTGGGCACCGGCGGGTTGGGATCGCCCCTGCTGCTGTACCTGGCGGCAGCGGGCATTGGCAACATTGGCATTGTGGATTTCGACGTGGTGGATCAATCCAATCTGCATCGGCAAATTATTCACAGCGAGTCGTGGGTGGGTAAGCCTAAAATTGAGTCTGCGAAAAACCGCATCCATGAGATTAACCCCCACTGCCAGGTTGACCTCTACGAAACCCGCCTCAGCGCGGACAACGCCCTCGACATTTTCAAAAACTACGATGTCGTAGTAGACGGCACCGACAACTTCCCCACCCGCTACCTGGTTAATGATGCCTGCGTGCTGCTGAATAAGCCTAACGTCTACGGCTCCATCTTTCGGTTTGAGGGGCAGGCCACGGTCTTTAATTATCAGGATGGTCCCAACTATCGCGATCTCTATCCCGAACCACCGCCGCCGGGTCTAGTGCCCTCCTGCGCTGAAGGTGGCGTGTTGGGCGTATTGTGCGGCATTATTGGCACCATTCAAGCCACGGAAACCGTTAAGGTCATCCTCGGTGCGGGTAACACCCTGAGCGGTCGCCTGCTGCTCTATAACGCTCTGGATATGACCTTCAGAGAACTGAAGCTGCGGCCTAATCCGGTGCGTCCGGTGATCGAAAAGCTGATTGACTACGAAATGTTCTGCGGCATTCCCCAAGCTCGCCAGGAGGCTGAAAAAGCAATGTCTGACATCCCCGAAATGACCGTGACTGAACTCAAGCAGGTGCTCGACAGCGGTGCAAACAATATTCTGTTGCTGGATGTTCGCAACCCCAATGAGTACGAAATTGCCAAAATTCCTGGCTCGGTGCTGGTGCCCCTGCCAGATATTGAAAATGGCAGCGGCGTTGACCAGGTGAAGGACATGCTGAACGGCCACCGATTGATTGTGCACTGCAAAATGGGTGGACGCTCCGCCAAGGCTCTCG
>JAAUUR010000342.1 GCA_012031045.1 Leptolyngbyaceae cyanobacterium SM2_5_2 | reverse complement strand
ATGGTCGGGCTATCGCTCGCAATCTCCACCCGGTATTCGAACCTTGAGCCAAGGTCTCAAAAAATTTGAGGCTATCTTTGAGGGATGGTCACTAGCTCAGGATTCATTTGTGTGTACTTAGTAGCCCAAGGTGGGAGAGGGACTTTGAATCCGGCTCCCCTTCTCCCCTAGGGGAGAAGGGGTTGGGGGGATGAGGGGCATGGATTTGCAAAAGTGGGATGCTCCCGGAGTCAGGAGTCAAGAGCCAGGAGGGAGGGAGCAGATTTTTGCGTAAAACCCGGTTGTGTAAACTCACAATCACAGGTTTTCAGGTTGATCAGGCCAATTTTCCTGATACTCCCAGGAATTAGTAGTTAGGCAGGCCAGAAATGCTGTATTCTGCCTCCTAGCTTACGCTAACACCTGAACTATCATTACCAAGTCAGTAAAGTCTCTGGCCAGAGTAGAGTCGTTATACACTGCTTTCAGTCTTTACAACTCAGAATGCACAGTATGATGAGTCTTCAGGCCGGTTTATTTGGATCCCTGGGCAAAAGAATTGGGGTTTGGTTATTGCTATTTCTGGTGACCTGGGGATTGGTTGTGTCCCTTTCCCCATTGGTTCCTGGCCCTGTTATGGCTCAGGTTGAGGACGTTGCCACCCCTGCCCCCGCCGCCGACCCCGGTAATGAGATTGATGGTTTTCCGGTGCGGCTCGATAATACGACCCTATTTAGGGTGAGGGCAGATGTTTCTGGGGTTACTGCGGCAGAACGGGCCAATATTATTAGCCAGCGGATTCTGGCGATCGCTCAAGATTCCGCCATTTCTCCCGACAGCATTCGAGTCAGCGTTGAAGGCAAGCAGCATATAGTGCTGGCAGGCGATACCGTACTCTTTACCATTCGGCCTGAGGATGAACGGGCCTATGGGATGCCTAGGGAAGAGTTAGCGGCAACCGCTGTAGAGCGCATTCAGCAAGGGATAATCACCTATCGAGAACGCCGCAGTCTGCGGCGACTGTTCACCAGCATAGTCACTACGGTTCTGAGCACCGTAGCCGTTTTTCTCTTTTTGAGAGGGCTGCTATTCGCCACGTCTAAAATGCTGACCAACATTCAACGGCGACGAGAGGCTGGGACACTATCCGTCCGCTTTAAAGGTATAGAACTCCTTGGGCCTGGTGCCACCAACTACCTGGTAAGTGGGCTAATTCGGCTGGTGAGGCTTGGGTTAATTTTGCTGGCCCTGTATCTCTATGTGCCCTTTGTTCTGAGCCAGTTTCCGGCTACGGAAGTCCTGGGAGAAAGTGTGCTGCAAAAGATTGCCAGTCGCGCCCACCAGCTAGTAGAAGGTTTTGTGGCCTATCTGCCCAAGTTAGTGATGCTGGCAATTTTGGCCTTGATTACCTATTACGTGATTGAGTTTGCCCGGCAGGTCATCATCGAGCTTGGCCGTCATGATGTGTACCCGTGGTTTTATCCAGAGTGGGTGCAGCCCACTATTCGCCTGGTGTCGCTATTGATTGTGGCGATTGCGCTGGTGATTGCTTCTCCGTTTTTACCGGGGTTTGGTTCGCCAGCCTTTCAGGGGGTTTCCCTATTCATTGGGGCGTTGCTCACATTGGGTTCATCCTCGGCGGTGGCCAATGCCCTGTCTGGGATTATTCTGATCTACACCCGCGCCTTTCAACTGGGCGACTTTATCCGTATTGATAACATCATTGGCGAAGTGCTGGAAAAGTCTTTGTTTGTTACCCGGGTACTGACCCCCAAACAGGAAACGGTCACCATTCCTAACACCTCCGTACTCAGCAGCAACGTGACTAACTTCAGCGCTATCTGCCGCGAGTCTCAGGGTTTTCTCGTGCTCTACACTACCGTTACGCTAGGCTACGATGTGCCCTGGCGCAAAATTCACCAGGTGCTGATTGAGGCGGCAAACATTACCGCTGACATCGAGCCCGACCCCCCTCCCTTTGTCTTGCAAACTAACTTGAATGATTTTAATGTCAGTTATGAGTTAAACGCATACACGGTCTCCCCAGCCAGGATGCCGGTTATTTATTCAAAACTGCACCAGAACATTCAAGACAAGTGCAACGAGGCGGGCATCGAGATTCTGTCGCCAGCCTTCTCAGCCCTGCGGGATGGTAACCACTCCACCATTCCTGCCGACTATTTACCTCCAGACTATGCATCGCCGGGGTTCGTCGTACAAGGTGCTAATCATCAGTCGCCCAGGGCTGACGGTTGACAATGCCTCTCGCGGTAGTATCCTACCCCGGAAGAGAGCGTATCTGGCCAGCGCACCCTCGCCTTCAAATTAGCGTGGTACAGGGCGAAATATCGTCGTAAGGTGAACTGGGGAACTAAAGATCCGTAACCGTGGTGAAGCCTCTACCGACCGTCCAAAAGTCGCCTTTAGTCCAAGACCTGAGGTTAATGCTAACGCTGCTGCTGATCGGCAGCGGGCTGCGGCTGCTGTGGGCCGCCGACATGGAATGGAAGAGCGATGAAATCTGGATGTATGAAACAGCCCGGCGGGTAGCGGATGGCCAGCAGCCCTGGCCCCTGTTGGGCATGACCAGCAGCACCGGGCTGCAAAATCCGGGCCTGAGTGTGTGGTGTTTTATTCTCCTGGCTTACCTGGCCGAGACACCAATTGACCTGGTGCGCTGGGTGCAGGGGTTGAACATTGCCGTGCTGTGGGGGCTGTTTGGCTTTTTTTACTGGCAGTTGCGGGGTCAGCCAGAGCGCTCGACCTGGCTCTGGGGCATGGCTCTGGCGGCGGTATCGCCCCTGGCCATCCTGTTCTCGCGCAAGCTGTGGACGACTGACCTGCTGCCCCTGTTCTGTGCGGTGATACTCATCGCCCATTGGTATCGGCACCGCCGCTGGGCGCTTTGCTGTGGGGGCTGGCGGGAGCAGCTGATTGGTCAATTGCACATGAGCGGATTCTTTTTAGCCGCGGCCCTGTGGCTGTGGACGGTGTATACCGACTGGCGGCATCATCCCCTGTTTCGAGTCCGGTGGCTGAGCTGGTTGGTCGGTACCCTGCTGGGGTTAATGCCCTTTGTGCCCTGGGTGGTCTACGCGGCGAGCACCCCTAACCATGCCGCCCGCTCCTGGGTGGGGTTGGTGGTGCCTAAGTATTTTGTCCACTGGGTTACTACCAGTTTGGGCGTCAACCTGAGTTATTCCCTGGGGCGCTATTTCTGGTCAGACTTTTTGCCCCAGCCCGTGATGTTTGGGGTCCCCACCTACGGCGTGGCTTTGGCTCACGGCCTTGTGGTAGGGCTGGGGCTGTGGGGCCTGGTGTGCTGGTTTAAGTCCTTTCGCCATCCAGGCCAGGCGTTGCTTTCTCCGGTGGCCGCGCCTTTGGGGTTTTACCTGCGGGCCATCGGGTTGATGACCGGGGTTCTGTTCACCCTGTTTGCGCTAAATGTTACTGTTCACTACGTCTTTGTGGCCTTTCCGATCATGTATGTGTGGTTGGCATCGGTGTATGCCAAACATCGCAAGGCCTGGTTAATAATTCTGGGATGCCAGATGGTGATTGCGATCGCCTTTCTCGTCCTCATCCACACCACCGGGGGCTTTGCGGATGCAGATTATGGCGTGGTGTATCGGTTACAGAGGGGATAGACGGAGGGCGGAAGCGGAAGGGGGAAGGCGGAGGGCAGCTATAGACCAGTTGACGATTAGGCCCAGTAGTCGAGGGAAGCTGGCTACAACCCCGTTTAATGGAGCCAGAACCCCTTGAGGGAATTTGGAGACACGCTATGCGCCGGTTTTGGAAGGTTGGACTTGTTTTATTAACGGCTCTGCTCGTTGTTGTAACCCAGGGCATGGTTGGGCCGCGGCTGGAGCATGCGCTCGCCCAGGCTCCTACGGAGATTCGTGGCGTGTGGCTGACCAATGTAGATAGTCCGGTGTTGTTTTCTACCCCGGCGGTCGATGAAACGCTGCAACGGCTGGCCAATTACCGCTTCAACACCGTTTATCCTGCTGTGTGGAGTTGGGGGTACACTCTCTACCCCAGCCAGGTGGCCGAACGAGCGACGGGCTACAAACAGGGGCTATACCCAGATCTGGAGGCCCAGGGGCGCAATGAAGCGCTAGAGGCCGCTCAGGGTACTCGCGACCTGCTGCTCGACCTGCTTCAAACCGCCAGGAGGCTTAACCTCAGCGTTATTCCCTGGTTGGAGTTTGGGTTTATGGCTCCGGCTAACTCTCCCTTGGCTCAGCGCCACCCTGATTGGTTGACCCAAAAACAGGGAGCCCTGCCCGCTGCGCGCCTGATGCAGGAGGGTCGCCATCCACGAGTCTGGCTGAATCCGTTTCACCCGCAGGTGCAAGCCTTCATCCTCGACCTGGTGGCCGAGTTAATGGATAACTATGCCGTAGACGGCCTCCAGCTTGACGATCACTTCAGTCTGCCGGTGGACTTTGGCTACGACCCCTACACCATCAACCTGTATCGCCAGGAGCACAACGGCAAAGCCCCACCGGCTAACCCCTACGAGGCCGAGTGGACTCGCTGGCGGGCCGCGAAGATCACCGATTTTGTTGGTCGTGTGTTTCGGGTGGTTAAAGCCCGGCGACCCAATGCCATCCTCTCTGTTTCGCCAAACCCCAGCAACACGGCCTACATCGACGCGCTACAGGATTGGCCTCGCTGGCGAGAAATAGGCTACGTAGAGGAGCTGATCATTCAGGCTTATCGAGATAGTCTGCCTAGCTTTCGCAATACCCTGCGCGATCGCGAGCTCCAAAAGGCGCGTCAGCACATTCCCACCGGAGTTGGCATTCTAGCGGGCTTGAAGGATCATCCCGTACCGATGGCCCTAATCCAACAGCAGGTGCAAACCGCGCGAAGCATGGGTTTTGCCGGGGTATCCTTTTTCTACTACGACACGCTGTGGGCCGTGGCCAAAGGCGAAACTATAGAGGCTCGCTCCCAAACCCTTGGCCGACTCTTTGCCGCCCCTCGGTTGCCTACCCGGCTTTAGCGTCAGCGTTGCAAACTTGGCAGGCAGGAGTTCAGAATACAGGAGTTCAGAATACAGAATTTTCAACTCTCCTGACTCCTGACTCCTGACTCCTGACTCCTGATTCCTAATTAGCCAATGCGGAGCAGCTCCACATCAAACAACAAGGTAGCATTCGGCGGAATTACTCCCCCAGCCCCCGCGAACCATAGCCCAAGTCAGGTGGAATAACCAGCTTACGCTGGCCGCCTACCCGCATAGTGGCTACTCCTTCATCCCAGCCCTTAATCACCTGGCCAACCCCAATTTGAAACGTAAAGGGGCGACCGCGATCGCGGGAACTGTCGAACTTGGTGCCATCTTCCAGGGTGCCGGTGTAGTGAACCGTTACCCGCTGGCCAGTCTGAGGCATGGCCCCGGTACCTTCCACCACATCGGTGTATTGCAAACCAGAATCAGTCGTCACGAGAGCATCCTCAGACAGGTCAGAGTTCTCAGGGGCGAGGTCTACCGCTGCCTGGGCGACTTGACTAGCCGCCTCGGTGAGCAGGGTGGAGTTTTCCACTACGTCAGCAACGGCCAAAGTAGATGCCACAGCCTCAGGTTGAGGGGCCGTAAACTGAGCTACCACCAGCACTAAGCAGCAAACTCCCAAAACCGCCAAACTAATTAAAATTTCTCGCACAGCCTACCTCCCGTCACAGGTCAGTCCGTAACGATCATATAGCAAACACCCCCCACCCCCCCTACATTCCACCTCCCATCACCCACTATCTCACCCCCCCACTACCTCCCTATCT
>JAAUUR010000341.1 GCA_012031045.1 Leptolyngbyaceae cyanobacterium SM2_5_2 | reverse complement strand
CCTGCACCATTTCTTGGATGGCCGTATCACGGGCCTGCTGTAGCGATTTCTCGTAGGCTCCAGACCGTCCACCCACCACGTCCCGAATGCCAGCGAAGAAATCCTTAAAAATATTGGCTCCTAACACGGCTTCGCCATTCACTAAACCACAATATTGGATGACCTGATGTCCCTCCACATTGGGGCCTGTTGTAAGAATCATGATAGGTTAACTCCTTGACAACCCTAAATTCTAGGTCGCTATACGCATACTCAAATCTAACCAGGGAGCGCGGGTAATGGGGGCACTGCTGGAAATAAAATCCACCCCGGTCTCCGCAATGGGGCGCAGGGTCTCTAGAGTTACGTTTCCAGACGCCTCAATTTTAATCGCTGGGTTAGTCTGCCGAATCTGCTGCACAGCAACCTTCATTACATCCACCGCCATATTGTCGAGCATGATGATGTCCACCGGACAGGCCAGGGCGGCTTCGACCTGCGCCAGATCAGCCGTTTCAACTTCCACGCTGATCGGGTATGGCAGAGTTTGGCGAATCTGCGCAACTGCCGCCTGAATGCCGCCTGCCGCCGCGATGTGGTTATCCTTAATCATCACCGCGTCATCCAACCCCAGGCGGTGATTAACCGCGCCGCCAACGCGAGTCGCATATTTTTCTAGCAACCGCAGGCCAGGGGTGGTTTTGCGGGTATCCACGAATTGGGTGGGATAGTCAGCCAGGGCCTCAACATACTGGTGGGTGGCCGTGGCAATGCCGCTGAGGCGCATCGCCAGGTTGAGGGCAACGCGCTCCCCCGTGAGCAACGCACTAAGCGGCCCCTGCAAGGTGGCTACCGTGGTGCCAGCCGGGCAGAACCTCCCCTCTGCTACGGCTGGGTGAAAAACAACCGCTTCATCTAGCAACTGAAAAACGCGACGGGCTATCGGTAGCCCAGCGATCACGCCGGGTGCTTTGGCTACCCACACAGCGTCTCCGGGCCGGGTAACCCATTCGCCAAGCCCGCTAGTCGTCCAGTCGCCCCGGCCAATATCCTCCTGAAGCCAGGCGCGCAGGTGGGGATCAAGGGTGATTGCCGGCAACGTCAACGGCAGATTTTGGTGCATAGCCAGGTCATTCTCGCTTAATAGTCCGCAATTTCTGCCACTACCGAAAATAGTGTGCTAACTTACGATTAATGCTGATGGATCAGCAGGCAAACCCTTGAGATTGTACCGTTCAGGATTCAGGAGGTGATGCCCATGCAAGAAAGTAGTAAACGTGTGGGTCTTCAGGTTAACGTAAGCCGGCTGCGCGCCGGGGCTGTGCTCTAAATTTCAGCATTGGCTACTAGTTAGTCAATTCAGCTCTCGAAGCTGACTGATGAGGGTTCCTCCCGGCAGTCAGGTTTAACCGAAGATCCAGCTAGACCGCCCCTGCCTTTCGAAGCATGCTACTCTTCCCCTGGCAGGGGCGGATAGTTTTTGGGGATAGCCACTCATAGAGTGCGACCCACCGGCCAGCACAGCTGATTCTGTAGGTAAATCAGGGTCAGACTTAGCTGAAATCAGGTAGTCCAGCGAGCGCCCTCGAAAGACCAGCGGCACTAGGTTGATTTAGCCTGTAGCTTCATCGTCGGCGTGCGCTGCTGACAACCCTAGGAACGTCCCGCATTAATAAACCAATGCTTTGCACGAATCACCTCGCCCAACTCTACAGACAGTGCCGCCTTTGTGGCAATAGGCATTGAGCGAGTAGCGAGGTTTTTTCTGTTGATAGGCACCCTTTATAATTTCAAGCAGGTGGAGATCGGTTATCTGTAAGGCCATGACAGAATCGGGCTACTGGGTAGCCGTTTTAACTGAATCGCAGGGCCACCATTTTGGAAAACGCTCGCCTGATTCCTCTGATTGACTGGGGCGAGGCTCCAGATGTCTCGGTTTTCTTTGGACGCGAGGCAGAAATTGCCACCCTTTCGCGGTGGGTGGTTAACGATAGCTGTCGCCTAGTCGCTGTGCTGGGTATGGGCGGTATGGGCAAAACTAGCTTAGCGGCCAAGCTGGTAGAAACCTTAATCGAATCTCAAAGCGGTGCGTTTGAGCAGATTATCTGGCGATCGCTGCGCCATGCCCCAGCCCTCGATGAGTTGCTCAAAGAGCTGGTAGGGTTTGTCTCTCATCAGCACAATACCCGTGGCACGCTGAGACAGCTGCTCTACTGGTTGCAGCAGACCCGATGTCTGCTAATACTCGACAATATGGAAACTATTTTGCATGAGGGGGAGCGAGCCGGTTATTTTTGTGAGGGCTATGAAGACTATGGCGATCTGCTAGAACTGGTGGCAGAAACGCGCCACCAAAGCTGTGTGGTGCTGACCAGTCGAGAGAAGCCCGCTGTGGTGGGCACGTTGGAAGGCCATGACTTGCCAGTGCGATCGCAGCTACTGGCGGGTTCTCTAGAGGCCGCCATGGCCCTGAGCAAGGCCAAAGGGCTGATCGGCTCAACCGAAGAAAAGCGCTTGTTGGCCAATCGCTACGGCAACAGCCCCCTGGCCTTAAAAATTGTCGCCAACTCCATACAGAGCCTATTCGATGGAGAAATAGCGGGGTTTCTGGCCGAAGACACGGTTATTTTTAACGGCCTGCAGCGTCTTCTCGATCAGCAATTTCGGCGGCTGGCTGAGCTGGAGCGAACGGTCATGTATTGGCTTGCCATTAATCGCGATTGGACCTCAGTTTCTGAACTGGTCGCCGATATTCAGCCTACGGTCTCTCGTGCTCAGGTGCTGGAAGCCCTAGAAGCCTTGCGCTGGAGAAGCCTAATTGAGACCCAGGCGGGGCGCTATAGCCAGCAGCCTGTGGTGATGGAATACATCAGTGATCGGCTAATTGAGCAGATTAGCCACGAATTAGCCAGTGCCGACCTGGTGCTATTTCTGCGCCACGCCCTGATCAAAACCACTGTCCATGACTATCTCCGCGACAGTCAGATGCGGCTAATTTTACAGCCGATCGCCCGTCAGTTTAGCCAAACCTTTAGCGCTGAAGCGGCCCTGGAGCAGCAAATTCTGCTGCTGTTAACGGTTTTGCGCCGCTGCGAAGCTCAGATGCCGGGCTATGGCGGCGGCAATCTGCTCAACCTCTGCGGCTATCTCGGTGTTGACCTGACTGGCTACGATTTTTCTCACCTCATCCTGCGCTACGCCTATTTGCCCAACGTCGTGCTGCACCGGGTCAACTTTACCCAGGCTCATTTCATCCATGCGGTCTTCAGCCAAACCTTTAGCAGCATTCTATCCATAGCCTATAGCCCAGACCACACCCTACTGGCCGCTGGGGACAGTAGTGGGGATTTGCGGGTGTGGCGACTGGTTGATGATCAGCTGCTCTTAACCCTATCGGGGCACACCGACTGGGTCAAGGCCATAGCCTTTAGCCCCGATGGGCCGTACCTGGCCAGCGGCGGTGACGACGCCATGATTCACCTCTGGGATATCGCCACCGGCCAGTTGATGCAAACGCTCTCGGGCCACATCAACTATGTGCAAACGATCTCGTTTCACCCCCAGGGGCCGCTGGCCAGCGGCAGCCACGACGGCACTATTAAACTCTGGGATACCCACACTGGCCAGCTTTTGCAAACCCTGACTGAACATCAGTCACCGGTACGGGCGGTGGCGTTTAGCCCAGACGGTAGCTATCTGGCCAGCGGCAGTTCTGATTGCACTGTAAAGCTGTGGGACTCTGCGACGGGAGCCCGTCTAGCTACCCTGGAGGGCCATGGCGATCGCGTTTGGACCCTGGCCTGGCATCCTGACGGTAAAACCTTAGCCAGCGGCAGCTCAGATACGACCATTCGGCTTTGGGATGTGGCCACCCATACCTGCTACCAGATCTTAACCGGTCACTCCCACCCCATTCTCGCCGTGGATTTCAGCACCGATGGCCATCTACTGGCCAGCAGTAGTGCCGATCAAACGATCAAACTTTGGCAGATACCTTCGGGCACCTGTCTGCGCACCCTGCGAGACCACCACGACTGGGTGTGGGCCTTAGCCTTCAACCATCAGCAGTTGGCCAGCGGCGGGGACGACCAAACCCTCAAATTTTGGGATGTGCAGACCGGTCAGTGCCTCAAGACTCTGCGTGGCTTTACCAACCAGATCTTTTCGGTGGCCTTTCATCCCCGTCAGCCCTGGCTAGTGAGCGGTAGCCTAGACGGCATGGTGCGCCTCTGGCACTGGCAAACCGGGGAAACCCTGGCCACGCTGGCGGGCCACCGTCTCTGGGTGCGCGCTACCCAGTTCAGCCCCAATGGCCGCATTCTGGCCAGCAGCAGTACCGATAAAACCATTCGCCTGTGGGATGTGAGTGCATTGACCCCCAAGGGTCGGGCTTTGCCCATTGCCCAGCCCCAGCCAGAAAAAACCAGCCAAATCCTGCGGGGACACACTGATTCTGTGCGCTCTCTGGCTTGGGATCCTACCAGCCAACGACTGGCCAGCGGCAGTGCCGACTACACCATTCGTCTATGGCAGGTGGAGACCGGTCAATGCCTGCGGGTTATTGCGGGCCACACCAATAAGATTCGCTCAGTGGCCTGGAACCCCGTACAGCCTCTGCTAGCCAGTGCCGGGGATGATGAAACCCTAAGGCTGTGGGATACCGAGACCGGTGAGCAAATGCGGCTGTTGCAGGGCCACGACAAGTGGCTGCTCACGGTCGCCTGGCACCCTAAGGGCCAGTGGTTGGCCAGCGGCAGTGCCGACCAGACTATTCGCCTGTGGGATAGCGCCAGCGGCGAACTATTGCAGGTCTTTAGCGGCCATCACAGCCAGGTGCAATCGGTGGCCTTTAGCCCGGTAGAGCCGATTCTGGCCAGTGCCAGCGGTGACTCTACGGTCAAACTCTGGCATATCGAAACCGGCACGTTGCTCCGCACCCTGAGCGGTCACACCAACCAGGTACAGGCGGTGGCTTTTAGCGCTGACGGTCAAACCTTGGCCAGCAGCAGCAACGACGGTACCCTCAAACTCTGGCACTGCGCCACGGGTGAGAACGTGCGATCGCTCCAGCCCGAGCGGCCCTACGAAGGGATGACCATTGCCGGAGTCCAGGGACTCACCACCGGTCAGCTAGCGGTGCTGCGAGAGTTAGGGGCTGTCGATCATGCCTCACCTGAGCCGCCCGTTGCCTTACCCCAACCTTCAGCCAACTCACAACAGGAGAATGCCGCCAACTTTCCCAGCCGCCTCACCGGCGACCACCTCACCCTGGGCTGGAGAGGGCCGATGGCTGAGTCCTCCATGGTCGGCGCGGCGTTGAGCCCGAGGCCGTCCGAGGCGGGTTGGGTCGCCCCGGCCCCCGGTCTGCCGGTGCCCAGTTTACAGATACAGCTATTTAATAGCTTCAGCCTTTGCTACGGAGGCGCAGCCGTGGCCGTCACTAACGAGCGATCGCAGGCGCTGCTAGCCTATCTGGTGCTCCACCCTCAGGGCCCCCATAGCCGTCAGCAGTTGGTCTACTTGCTCTACCCAGACATGGGCGAGGCCCAGGCCCGCACGGCACTGCGTAAAGATCTTTACAACCTGCGGCAAGCCCTGCCTGAGCCAGAGTCGTTTTTGCACATTGAGGCTCAGCTGGTGCAGTGGCGACAAGGGTCTCGCTTCAGCCTTGACGTAGCCGCCTTTGAAGCCGCCCTAGACTGTGCCGAGACGGCCCCCGCCGAGGCCAGGGCCCATCAGCAGCACGACCTAGAAGCGGCGACCGCCCACTACACGGGTGCCCTACTGCCCCACCTAGACTACGAGTGG
>JAAUUR010000340.1:2500-5790 GCA_012031045.1 Leptolyngbyaceae cyanobacterium SM2_5_2 | reverse complement strand
GGCACGTACTTCCGCACCAGGTTGCGATGAGCCGACATCGAGGTGCCAAACCTCCCCGTCGATGTGAACTCTTGGGGGAGATCAGCCTGTTATCCCTAGAGTAACTTTTATCCGTTGAGCGACGGCCATTCCACGCTGTGCCGTCGGATCACTAAAGCCGTGTTTCCACCCTGCTCGACTTGTTGGTCTTGCAGTCAAGCTCCCTTTTGCTTTTGCACTCTTCGACTGATTTCCGACCAGCCTGAGGGAACCTTTGCGCGCCTCCGTTATCTTTTAGGAGGCGACCGCCCCAGTCAAACTACCCGCCTGAAACTGTTCCTCTCCCGGCTAACGGGCAGAGGTTAGAATTCTAGCCTTGCCAGAGTGGTATCTCACCGTTGACTCTGCTCTCTCCACAAAGAAAGCTTCATAGTCTCCCACCTATCCTGCGCAAGCAAAGCCCGAAGCCAATTCCAAGTTATAGTAAAGCTTCATAGGGTCTTTCTGTCCGGGTGCAAGTAGTCCGCATCTTCACAGACAAGTCTATTTCGCCGAGCCTCTCTCCGAGACAGCTTCCAGATCGTTACGCCTTTCGTGCGGGTCGGAACTTACCCGACAAGGAATTTCGCTACCTTAGGACCGTTATAGTTACGGCCGCCGTTCACCGGGGCTTCGGTCGCCAGCTTCGCTTGCGCTGACCAACTTCCTTAACCTTCCGGCACTGGGCAGGCGTCAGCCCCTATACGTCGTCTTACGACTTTGCAGAGACCTGTGTTTTTGGTAAACAGTCGCCTGGAACATTTCACTGCGACCACCTCGCGGTGGCACCCCTTCTCCCGAAGTTACGGGGCTATTTTGCCGAGTTCCTTAGAGAGAGTTATCTCGCGCCCCTTGGTATTCTCTACCCACCCACCTGTGTCGGTTTCGGGTACGGGTGGCTGTCTTCATCGCTACCTGGCTTTTCTTGGCACTACCTTTTCCACACAGACTCCGTAGAGTCCTCCCAATCCAATCAGGGCGTGGTAATTTCTCATGCGTCCCCAGTTTGCTCCAACAGTCCAGTCAGGGAATATTGACCCTGTATCCATCGACTACGCCCTTCGGCCTCGCCTTAGGTCCCGACTAACTCTCCGCGGACGAACCTTGCGGAGAAACCCTTAGGTTTTCGGGGTGTGGGATTCTCACCCACATTTTCGCTACTCAAGCCGACATTCTCACTTCTGTCTCGTCCACGGCTGCTCACGCTACCGCTTCTACCTACTACAGAACGCTCCCCTACCATTCTTTCGAATCCGCAGCTTCGGTGTATCGCTTAGCCCCGTTCATTTTCGGCGCAGGAACACTTGACCAGTGAGCTATTACGCACTCTTTCAAGGGTGGCTGCTTCTAGGCAAACCTCCTGGTTGTCTCTGTATTCCCACATCCTTTATCACTTAGCGATAACTTGGGGACCTTAGCTGGCGGTCTGGGCTGTTTCCCTCTTGACCATGGAGCTTATCCCCCACAGTCTGACTGGTCGCGCAATTCTTTGGTATTCAGAGTTTGATTCGATTTGGTACCGGTCTCCCAGCCCGCACCGATTCAGTGCTTTACCCCCAAAGTCAGCCGCAACCGCTATGCCTCAACATATTTCGGGGAGAACCAGCTAGCTCCGGGCTCGATTGGCATTTCACCCCTAACCACAGCTCATCCGCCGATTTTTCAACATCGGTCGGTTCGGCCCTCCACTTGGTGTCACCCAAGCTTCAGCCTGGCCATGGTTAGATCGCCCGGGTTCGGGTCTGCAAACAGTGACTTTCGCCCTCTTCAGACTCGCTTTCGCTTTGGCTCCAGCATTTCCGCTTTAACCTGCCACTGCCTGCAAGTCGCCGGCTCATTCTTCAACAGGCACGCGGTCAGACGTTTAATCGTCCTCCCACTGCTTGTAAGCCTACGGTTTCATGTTCTATTTCACTCCCCTTCCGGGGTTCTTTTCACCTTTCCCTCGCGGTACTTCTTCACTATCGGTCACAGGGTAGTATTTAGCCTTACGAGGTGGTCCTCGCGGATTCACACGGAATTTCTCGTGTACCGTGCTACTCAGGATCCGGCTGGCTGCATTCTGCTTTCGACTACAGGACTATCACCCTCTACGGTGCGTCATTCAAACGCTTCGTCTAGCCTCTTGCATACCGTCTGCCGTCCTACAACCCCAACCGGACATGCCGATTGGTTTGGGCTTCTTCCCGTTCGCTCGCCGCTACTTAGGAAATCACTTTTGTTTTCTTTTCCTCCGGCTACTAAGATGTTTCAGTTCGCCGGGTTCGCTCGCTCTGACCTATGGATTCAGTCAGTCGTGCTGGGGGTTGCCCCATTCGGAAACCTCCGGTTCAATGCTTGCTTCCAGCTCCCCGGAGCTTATCGTAGGTAACCACGTCCTTCTTCGCCTCCCTGTGCCTAGGTATCCACCGTAGGCCCTTTGTAGCTTGACCATCCTTGGTCTCTACTTTCTTTTTCGGCTCTTTCGACTCGCTTCTCTCGGTTCTCTTTGCATTTACCCCTAACCCACAACCCTACACCTCCTCAAACTCGATACCCCACATCAACTTTCTGTCTCAACCTCTAACTTCAGCTTTTAGCTTCGGCTTTTGGTTTCAACTTTCAATATCTGTTGGTCTACTAAGTCTGGTTCGGTCTCACATTGCAAGTCAAAGGCACTTGTCTGCTTCAAACCTTATTTTTCCCTATGCAGTTTTCAAAGTTCTGGCTGGAGACTCTCCAGCACCTGATTCCTTTCTCTCCTCTTCAGAGACCTCAAAGAATCAATGCTGTAGCATTCTCTCTAATTTACTCTTTTGTTGTTCTTTTGTCGTTTTGCTGCTGTTCCGTTCAGCCGTTGAGCACCCTAGCCAAAGCTCTTAATGTTCCTCCCAGAGCTCCTCTGCATAGCCTCTGCGTGCCTTTTGCCACTCTTTTTTCTTCTCAACATCTCCATTCTTATCATCTCACTCGCTTTCTCTCCAATCACGACCGTGACTAGAAACTTCAAGTTTAGATTCAAGCTTAGATGCCAATCGAAAAACAACAGAAAAACTTAGTCACCCAAACTCTTTGCCTCAGCGGCTCTTGGGCTCTGGAGGTAAGGAGACTCGAACTCCTGACATCCTGCGTGCAAAGCAGGCACTCTACCAACTGAGTTATACCCCCTCATGGGCCATTCTGGACTTGAACCAGAGACCTCACCCTTATCAGGGGTGCGCTCTAACCAACTGAGCTAATAGCCCACTCGTTTTTTCTAAACAGAACAACAGATTTGGAAGCCCTTTAAGCAC
>JAAUUR010000339.1 GCA_012031045.1 Leptolyngbyaceae cyanobacterium SM2_5_2 | reverse complement strand
CCCAGAGCACCTGACGGCGGTGATTGCCAAACTCCAAAAAGTGGGGGGGGCAGGTTGTTGAGGATGGCCTTGGTCGGGTGCGCTACATCCCCGGTGACGTGATTGCCCCGGTTGACATCCAAACCGGCCCGTTTCCTGGCTTCCCGACCGATATGCAAGCCCAGTTTATGGCCCTGATGGCGCTGTGCGACGGCAATAGCCTGATTACGGAAACTGTGTTTGAAAATCGGCTGCGCCACGTCGCCGAGCTGAATCGGATGGGGGCGGATATTCGCCTGAACGGCAACTGCGCTGTGATTAACGGCGTGCATCGCCTATCGGGAGCGCCTGTGTTGGCCACCGACTTGAGGGCCTCTGCAGCTCTAGTGTTAGCTGGGTTAGCTGCAGAGGGCACGACAACTATCCAGGGGCTGCACCACCTGGATCGGGGCTACGAGGATCTAGAAAGCAAATTAGGCCGGCTCGGTGCTCAACTGCGTCGTACGGTGGCGGATGGGGCAATCGTAATTCCTTAGAACGGTTGAGCAGGCTACAGACTGTTTCACGAGCCAGCGGCTTACACTAAGTAGACTGATCGTGATTCTGAATAGCCTATGACTCCCCCATCCGCTGCCACCGCCGTTAACTGGGATACCCTTGCTCAGTCCTTGGGGACGATTGAGGTCGTTCGCGAACCCAACCTGCTCGAAAAGCTCTCTAAGGACTACTACTATTTTAGCCCGGTGTTGCAGGAGCAGTTGGCTAGCTATCGGGCCGATCTAGTGGTGCGCCCTACCAGCGAGGCCGAAGTGGTGGTCGTTGCTAAGGTCTGTGTAGCGGCACGGGCACCCGTAACGGTGCGGGGTGCAGGCACCGGCAACTATGGTCAGTGCATTCCCCTGACCGGCGGAGTGGTGATTGACCTCAGCAAAATGAACGCCCTTAAACGGGTGGAGCCAGGGGTAGCCTGGGTCGAGCCCGGCGCTAAGCTAGCCGCCATCGACAAGGTGACGCGGGAGTCGGGCTGGGAACTCAGGATGTATCCCTCGACCTACCGCACCGCGACAATTGGCGGCTTTATTGGCGGCGGCAGCGGCGGCATTGGCTCAATTACCTACGGGCAACTGCGAGATCGCGGCAACCTCAACGCCGTGCGGGTCGTAACGATGGAAGATACACCCCGTGTGCTGGAACTGCGCGGGGACGAGGTACAAAAGGTCAACCACGCCTACGGCACCAATGGCATTATCACTGAACTGGAGCTTCCCCTGGGGCCAGCCTACCCCTGGGCCGAGGTCATTGCCGTGTTTGAAGACTTCATGACCGCCGCCAAGTTTGGCCAAGTGCTGGGCGAGTCAGATGGTCTGGTCAAAAAACTCATTAGCGTTATGGCCTGGCCCGTACCGGGCTACTTTGTGGCCCTGCAGCCCCACCTGCCCGCTGGCAAAGCGGCGGCTTTGTTGATGATTGCCGAGTCATCCCTGGAGCTGTTTAGGGAACTCGTGGGCGAATTCGGCGGCACCATCACCTACCAAAAATCTGCCCAGGAAGCTGGCAAGGGCGCTCCCCTGGCAGAATTTACCTGGAACCATACCACCCTCCACGCCCGCAGTGCCGACCCGTCTTTGACCTACCTGCAAACAATTTTTCCCTACGATGCTGACCTGAAAGGTGTTGAACACTTTTACCAGCATTTTGGCGATGAAGTACTAATGCACCTGGAGTACCTGCGCATGGGCGGCAAAGTGTGCCCGGCCGCACTGCAAATTGTGCGCTACTCCACCGAGGCGAGGCTGAATGACATTATTCGCTACCACGAAGACAACGGCGCCCTGATCGCCAATCCCCACACCTACATTCTGGAAGATGGCGGCATGAAGCAGGTTGATCCGGTGCAGGTGGCCTTTAAAGCCGAGGTAGACCCCTATGGCCTGCTCAATCCTGGCAAAATGCGGGGCTGGTTAGAACGAAACAGGGCTTAATCGATAAGGTTAAGGGTGGTTGGCGGTCTAGCGCCTGAGTTGATGCATCTACTAGTTGATTGTTCCGTAGGCATCATGAGGCAATTAGCCTTAAACAGGTAGCCACACGAGCCTGGAGTTCTGGCCCCAAAATTGGCTGGGCGATCACATCGTTAGCGCCAGCGGCAAATATCAATTCTAGGGTACTCACAGTTTTCTCAGCCAGTAAAGCGATGATAGGCATGGTCTGCCATCGTTGGGTTTGTCTTATAGTTCGGCAAATGTCTAGGCAAACAGTCTCCTCTAGGGGATAGCTGAGGATTAATAGGGCCGGGGTATGGCTCTCCAGGGCTGGCCAGAATTGCGAGTAGTCCTTCAATAGCATTAACCGCTGCCCCATATCCTGCAAAATGACCTGCCGCAGCATAGGGTGTTCAGAGGCTGAGACTACAGCCAAAATGCAAGCCGGCTCAGCTTGAGCCGAGGGCAATTCCGGTAGCCCCGAAGCGGCAGGCAACTCTGGGAAGATCTCAGTTGAGGCATTGACGATTTCAGAATTTAGTCGGTAGCCTAACCCATGCATGGTTTCAATCAAATTGGCAGGCGCACCAGCGGCCCTCAGCTTTTGCCTCAATCCTTTAATGTGGGCTCTGACCGTTTCTTCTCCGGGGTAGTCTTCTGCAGCCCAAATGCGATTAAGGATACGACTAGCGCTAAAGGTGCGCTCCGGCTCACGGAGAAACATTTCCAGCAGAGCATACTCCTTGGGGGTCAGAGGCATGGTCTGCCCCTGATAATCAGCCCGTTGGCTACTGGGGTTAAGCCGCAGCGCACCCCATTCCAGAACTGGCGATGCCACAGGTGTTCCCCGCCGCAACAAAGCCTGAGTTCTGGCTAAAAGCTCTCTCACATCAAAGGGCTTGATGACATAATCATCAGCTCCGGCCTCAAAGGCCGCTGTTTTTTTAGTCATATCACTCTGCTCGGCCACCAGTAAAATTGGCATTTGATAGCCCTGGCGGCGAATTTGTTGACAGAGTTCTATGCCGTCGGTATCCGGCAGCAGCAAATCTAAAACCAGCAAGTCATAATCAAAGGCCGTCACCATAGCCAGCGCTTGATCAGCCATTGAGGGCTACATCAGCGCTGTAGGTGTGTTTAACCATTAAGAGCTTAAGGGTTTCAGCTACGCACTCATCATCTTCAATCACTAAAATTCTCATGTTGTTGCCTAGGAAGGAATGCCTAGATAAACTCATGGTTACTATCAGTGCTGTCAGTAAATTTAATACTTAAGGCCACCTAAAAAACCAAATTTTATTGAGAAGAACAGCGAGCTTCCCATGGCTCTGGACTGCAAATTTTCGCAGTAAGACCATGGATCGCAGTTTCCTTGGCCCTTCTGAGTATTTGGCGATTAAGCAAGGCTTATATCAAGCATGGCAAGGATTTCAGCGTCGTGGACAAGAATGAAATGTATCCTGCCGCACGATTTTAATTGCACGCCCATAACAGCCATTTCCTTAAGTTCGTCAGCACTGCATTTTTTTACTACCTAAAAACGAAGACAAGGCATTTTTCGGCAGCTTCCCTGCAAAATGGGAACTCTTTCACAACTTTTTCACACCAAAGCTATAAGAATAGTCTACATTGTCAGCCTGCCATCTGTGGATAGTCCAGCCGTCTGGGCTAGCGGCTCTGGAGCTAGACATAATAAAGGTAGCCATCTAAGCTTAGAAATACAATCATCGAAGGCTAATTAACATAGCTCAACAAGAACTCTCCGTTACCCTTTACAAGGGTGCTATTTGACATGATGAAAGATATTTGGCTCAATCTTAAAAATTTAGTCTCTAAGAACTGGTGGATAGAAGTCACTACTAGCAACCCAAATTGTACATACTATTTTGGCCCATTTGATACTGCTCAAGAAGCAGAGTCTATGCAACTTGGATACCTGGAGGATTTGCTGCAAGAGGAAACTTCCATTATGCAGGTAATAATTAAACAATGTCAGCCAAAGGCATTAACTATATTAGCTGAGCAAAAGAATCTACCAAGCACTGAGAATACTACTAGATTAGACCATCAAATTTTAGCTACCCAAGGAAGGTTTAAGCAATAGATCAAGTTGACCTATTGCTTCTATGTTCATTGATGCAGCAAATTGCTGGTTTTTATGGCCTCAAACATCTCAAGCCTCAAGGATACTTGCCCAACAAGCATCCAGTCCGTCAGCATGAATGAATTTGATCAGGTAATATCAGCAATTTTAGAAGGTCGATATTCCTGGGCCTGTGTATTACTGCTATATTTCTCTGGCTACAACCCAGCCCAATATATTCCCTATAGAACCTACAGGCGTTTACTTAAAAGAAATGATATTTGCGATCCTAAAATGAAGGATGAGCTGCAACAATAGCATCATTTTTATCCAGGCCAATCGAGCATTTTAATGGCTTGATTTTATCGGTATCCGGTAAGTGATTCGCCCTCGATGCAAGTCGTAGGGCGTAAGTTCAACTTTAACGCGATCGCCAATCACAATTTTGACGAACTTCTTCCGAATCTTACCTGAAGCATATCCTAAGACCTGAAATCCGTTATCCAGCTCGACTTTGAACATGGCGTTAGGAAGGGCTTCGGTAACTAATCCCTCTACTTCAATGCAATCTTTTTTCATGATGGGTTTAGGTTTTAATGTGAACGATACGGCATTTCCTGGCTACGCGAGGTACAGTTCGGTACTCATAAATCATTGGTTTCATGGCGATCTGCGTAACGTACTAGCTCCAAAAACGCTGTATGCTTATTTTTTTTGATCGCGAACGAGTTTCCAACCTAGTATCTCCAGCGCTTCAGGGGAAATGAAGAGGGCAATGCCAGGGCTAAGGGCGACACAAATAGCTTTACCTTTATAGGGTTTGATTCTCCCCTTTTCCTGTGTCTGCTCACATTCAATCCAATCGCCGGGCTTCCAGTTCATAGGATGGAATTATCAACGACTACTAGATAGAAATAATTGTGTTCTTCTGCCAAAAAATAAGCAGGTTTTGAGCGAACAAAGCAGACATTTAAGGTGTGCGCGGCCTATCTTTTCCGAGTGATGTACAGCCTGCCTACTAGAGAATCTCCATATAGCTGGCATGATTTATTGACACCATTCAACACCCTCATCTAGCAAAAGCTTAAGAAACGCTCGAGCCTCAGAAAATGCAGCCCGATGCCAGAGCGGTGACGTCAATAGACTCTTTAAGGACATTCAATAGAATGTTTGTGAAAAACATGTGAAATGGCTATTGCCAAGGCTTTTTTCCTAAGATTTCTTGCATAGTGTGACAATTCTTTGCGGCGGATTTGGCTTTGGTAAGGTAGGGCTAGGTTGCCTCTCAGCGAGGGCTCGTTAGAGCTACTCCGGCTACGGTTTTCGGTGGAAGAGATCGCCGCCTGTGTATGAAGGCTCACCAGGTTCTAGGCTCAAACCCTTGATCATTCAAAATCACCATGCTGTCGCCCGATTGAGCTAGCACAAAGAATTCACCCAGTCGGTTGCCCAGTTTGCCAATCTGTTGGTTCACCTGCTGAATCTGGCGATCAGTTTCCCGAAAGCGGCGGTCGGCTTCTAGAGATTGCTCTCGTAACCAGCGTTCTATCTCCGACGATTGCTCTCTTAGCAGGCGCTCTGTCTCCGAAGCCCGCTCTCTTAGCAGACGCCCTGTCTCTTTTTGGGCTTCTGTCAGTTCGCCCAGGAGTCGCCAAACATCATCCGAGGTGGTAGCCATGGGGCGCTTTATGGATCAATCAACCTAGAGTAATCCAACTAATAAAATGTCCAGTCTTTGCCCTCATCCCCCAA
>JAAUUR010000338.1 GCA_012031045.1 Leptolyngbyaceae cyanobacterium SM2_5_2 | reverse complement strand
AGATAGTATGCGTTCCATACTGGCTTGGATGCCTCCGTGGTCACGGAAGTTTTTCCAAGAGGCTGATGATGTAAACAGACCGTCTGGCTTTATATCCACACAGGGTGTATTGGCGTTGACATGACCAACAATCTGAGACTCTTTCATGACGTTAGGATAGAGTTCAACCTTACCATTAACAATCAAGTCAGTTTCGTAGGTAGGTGTCCCTAGTGGTGCAGTAAAGTCATCAGGTAAGTCGAGAGTAAAGTCACGATCAACACCTAATACTATTAGTTTTTGAACATAGGGCAATTTGGCTGCTGAAGGAACCCAAGATCCGGCCCATATATAACCAGGTAGAGTTCTAAAACAGTCGGAAGTGCCGTCGAAGCTGATCACCGTGATAGGTTCATTAATCAAGCTGATCCATAGATAAGCCATGTGATGACTATTGTTCGTTCCGTAGAAGGCAATTCGAGGTCTACTCAGATCAATTTTAGCTGCAACGTCTGCTCGCAAATTCTCCATCGTTTTGTTTGGACACCAATAGCGCAGCTCAGCGTGGCGTTCTTGCAGGGGGATGATTGTTGGGTTATGGCGTTTTAGCAGCTGTTGTTGCTGAGTGACAGCTCCATCAATAGACCTCTTGCACATTAGCCGAAGTATCACCGCTAACTGGCAAAAGGCTCAAAATAACGAAAATCAGGACATACGTAATTGAGAAACGTCCTAACGATGAATGACACTTTAGCGCAAACCCTGTCTGCCCAACAGTTCAAGCGCCGATTTGGGGTGCAGCGTAAGACCTTCAACGAGATTGTCAAAGCCCTCGAGCCCCTTTGGAGGGCTGAACCCAAACCCGGTGCTAAGCCCAAGCTAGGCCTAACGGCGCGGGTGTTGCTGACGCTGGAGTACTGGCGAGAGTATCGCACCTACTTTCATATCGGGAGTAGCTGGGGAGTCCATGAGTCAACGGTCTGCCGTATCGTCCACTGGGTTGAGACCACCTTGATGGCCTCCAAACGGTTCCGATTACCGGGCAAGAAGGCCTTGGTTAAGGGCTTCGGCACCCCATCAGTGGTCGTGGTCGATGGGACGGAAACACCGATTGAGCGACCTAAACGCCACCAACGACGGTTCTATTCGGGTAAGAAGAAACGCCATACGCTAAAAAGCCAATTCGTTGTTGACCCTAAGACAGGGTGTATTATCTGTACCTTTTTCGGGCGGGGGCGGCAGCACGATTTCAACCTCTTTCAAGCCTCTGGTGTCATGATCCACCCTGAGACCGAAGGTCAGTTTGACAAGGGCTATCAGGGTGTTCAGCGGCTGCATAGCAACAGTCGGATTCCGATAAAGAAACCAAAGGGCGGCTCGTTAAGCCCCCAGAATAAGGCTCATAATCGCGCCCTAGCTCGCGAACGTATTGTCATTGAACACGTGAATCGCCGCTTGCAGATCTTCAAAATCTTGGCGGAGCGTTACCGCAACCGCCGTCGTCGTTTTGGCCTACGGTGTAATCTAATGGCTGCTCTGTACAATTTTGAGCAATCTCAGGTCGCTTAACTCAGCTGAATTAACTTAATCTGCAAGAGGTCTAATGTCGGTATCGAGGTTAATGCCCCCGCCGCACTCTAGGCTCAAAGCCGAAGTCCTCTTCAGAGGATTGGAAGGTCATTCCCGCAAAGCCTGCCCTATTCATAAAAATAAAGAGCCTGCCCCATGTGAAAGTAGAGTCAGGCTCCATAGAATTCATTTTCCCCTGCTCTCCAGATGCGCACAAAGCCATGGGAACAGTAAATCCAATCTGAACTCAAGGCTGCCAATATTTTGGTCAGGGCGTTTGTCGGTAGCGATGACAAACGCTGGCAAAACGAACTGACAATGGTGTCTAACAAACCCCATTCTTGCAACCGCTCCAGCTCTCTCATCTCTATCAGATGTTGTTGCAACACTGAATCACGCTGAGATTTCCATGGCTTTGATAGCTTCTGGCCACAATAAAAACTGCTGGGGTTTTAAGTTAGAACTTATGCGCGTGCAGTACCTCCATTACGTCACAGAGGTAGGCAATGCCGGAATAATTGTCAAAATACCTGGCGGCGACCTCATCGGAAATCTTCACGGCCATATCCCGATTGGGGGTGAGGATCTCGAACTTGATGTTCGAGTAAACATCGGAAACGGTGGGTTGTCCCGACGAGCGCACATTACGACTGCCTTTACCGCCAGCCGCTACGACGGTATAGCCGGTGGCCCCGGCTTCGTCGATGATCTTGGCGATCTGATTTAGCAGCACCTTTTCTGTAACGATGACGAGTTTGCTGGCTCTCTGGGTCATGGGTCTTACCTCTTAACGCGTTTTATTGCAACAAATCAAGACAATAATCAATGGTTTTGCCTTAAACCATATTTTTGAGTTTATACCAGATCGGTAAATCCAATACTCTCTGTTGAGAAAGTTTGGCTCAGATTAGTGGAAGCATTTTATAAAAAACGCTTATCACACTACTTATTTTTTTGCGCTACGAACACCATTCAACAGTAGATTGCCCCAATTAAATAGCCTGTTGAGGTTCTGGTCTGGCAAGAGAATTGGGTACCAAACTCAGGTTTAATTGACGCAGAGCAAATTCTGCGATCGCAATTTATATTGACCAGGGATATATAAGCCTTCCTCAAAAATAAGAATAGCTTATGACTTGTATTTAACATTGCTTAGAAGATCTATGTAAAGCAATTGCAAGTTTGTGCAGATTTGAGGATAGACTTAAGCACATAGAGTTTTCCTTCTTAATAGATCATCGTCTATTTGAGGGGCTGCGGGATAGCGATACCTTCAAGCCCCGTTCAGGGGGTAACCGCCTCTGAACACCCTGTCGATGTTTACTCGCGTAACACCTGTACCGTAGGGATGAAGCGCTTTATCCCTACTTTCTTCAACTCAAGCTCACCTATCACAGTAATCACTCCTCATTAGAGGAGTCGGAAGGAGGTATTAGTGGATTTCTTGTCCGAATTCTTAGCAAAGTTCGGGGCGCAGTTGCAGTCCCCAACCCTTGGCTTTCTACTTGGCGGTATCATTATTGCTGCCCTCGGTAGCCGACTGCAAATTCCAGATGCGATTTATAAGTTCATCGTCTTCATGCTGCTCATTAAAGTTGGCCTGAGCGGCGGTATTGCCATCCGCAACGCCAACATCACGGAGATGCTGATGCCCGCGCTGTTCGCTATGATCACGGGCATCCTGATCGTATTCATTGGACAGTTCACGCTGGCTAAGCTACCGGGTGTTAAAACCGTAGATGCCCTGGCCACGGCGGGCTTGTTTGGGGCCGTCAGTGGCTCAACCCTGGCCGCTGGTATCACGGTTATGGAAGGGCAAGGCATCCAGTACGAGGCCTGGGCCGGCGCACTCTACCCCTTCATGGATATTCCAGCGCTTGTAACGGCCATTGTCGTAGCCAGCATCTATACCAATAAGCAAAAAGCGCGAAAAGTATCTCAAAAACGAGAAGCTGATCGGCAAAGAAGAGTATATGGGCATGCAGCCAGCTACCGCAGGGGGATATCCTGGCGGCCAGCCCGTTCCCGCCGGCGGTTACCCTGTTGACCAGCGCGGTTCCGGAGATGGTATGCCCGGCGGATCGGGGATTGTCGCATCCGGGTATCCCAGCGATCCGAGCGATTCTGGGAACAGCCGGGTTCAGATCTGGCCCATCATTCAGGAAAGCCTCCAGGGTTCTGCCCTATCGGCACTGCTGCTAGGGCTCGCCCTAGGCATAGTCACCCGGCCCGAAAGTGTCTACGAGAGCTTCTACGATCCTCTCTTCCGCGGTTTGCTTTCCATTCTGATGCTCATCATGGGTATGGAGGCCTGGTCACGGATTGGCGAACTGCGCAAGGTGGCCCAGTGGTACGCCGTATATGCGGTAGTAGCCCCCCTGCTGCATGGCTTTATCGCCTTTGGTCTCGGCATGGTTGCCCACTACGCCACTGGGTTTAGCCCGGGCGGCGTCGCCCTCCTGGCTATCATTGCCGCCTCCAGTTCAGACATCTCCGGGCCGCCCACGTTGCGAGCTGGCATCCCCTCGGCCAACCCCTCCGCCTACATCGGCGCATCAACGGCCATTGGTACACCCATTGCCATTGCCATCGGCATACCGCTCTTCGTCGGGCTGGCCCAAGCGATGGTGGGGGGCTGATTCTACACATGTCGTGGGCTGCCGGTGCTCTCCAGACCCGGCACGGATACCTAAGAACCACCAACAAAAAATCCAGGCTAGTAGCTAATAGCTGGCCTGGATTTTTGCGTATAGCCATAGCGCCTGGGGATAAGGCAGGGCTACGCAGCGCTAGCTGGTCATTGCTTAGCTGGTCATTTCTATAGAGACAGGAATCTGTTTAGGAAAAGCTTTTTAGCTCTAGATTCCCGTTTCTATCTAAAACCCATGGTCAGAGCTGACCCAGGCGGCACATCCTTCAGGGTGGGCACAGTTCGGCATGGTTACTTCAATTACAAAATCCCCCTCCCAGGGGGCCACCACGAATGGTGTGCTGTCTATGGCGCTATCTTCGTAAACCAGTTCCCCCGTAAAGGCATCGTAGAGGTACAAATCCATGTCCATGCAGTCTTCGTCACAACTGCCGTAGACGGTTTCTCCATAGCCCAAGTAGCCCTCGACTGAGGTAGACTCTCCGCTATAGAGCCAGAGGGAACGGTCTTGGGCCTGGGCTGGGGTCGCAGCCAGGGCCGCCGTAGCCACCGCCAGCGCTGTGGTAATCAAGACAGTAGGCGAAAGTGAATCATCGATGTACTCCAGACATAAGGATAAACCAGGGGCGGAAATAGCCTGAGGAGCAGAAGGTCCTCCAGCTCAGCCGTTCTTGGTAGCTCCAGTGTGGCTACTTCGCTTCATCCCTGAAACCACTAAAAATACGGAAATTTTCCAGCTATCCATCATCCAGACTGCCAGACTGTGGCGCTCTTAGGACGAAGCAAATATTTGATAGCAATATTAAGGAATGTGGATTTATTAAAGTGAAATTCTTGGGTAGGGGCGAACGGTCGTTCGCCCTCAGATCTCATGTCCTGATTGCTGGCTACAGCCTTTCGGATCTCAAAGGCGGTAAAAAATAACGCTATGGTTCGCCAAGTTAAACACCGTTACGCTGCTGCAAAACAGCGGGCAGCGGTGGCATTAAGCGGTGGCGCTTATTAAAAGACTCTTTGCTTCGCTCCAGGAAAGCATCCTGTAGGATTGAATTAAATCAAGTTTTGACTTCACAATGGTTGCCTCCGCCCCCACAGCTCTGTCTGTCGAGCTTCACCAGCGCCTCAGTTCGCCCCTCTGCATTGGCTCCGTGGCGGTACAGAGTCGGGTGTTGCAATCACCCCTGTCAGGGGTAACCGACCGGGCCTTTCGGCAACTGGTGCGTCGCTATGCGCCCACCTCCATGCTCTATACCGAAATGGTTCACGCCGCCGGGATCTGCCATGCCCGCGAGCTGAACAGCATTATGGATATCGGCAACCAAGAGCAGCCCATCAGCATTCAGCTTTTCGACTGCCGCCCCGACTTCATGGCCGAGGCGGCGACCATGGCCGTAGCGGAAGGAGCCCAAACCATTGATATCAACATGGGTTGCCCGGTGAACAAAATCACCAAAAACGGCGGCGGCTCCTCGCTGCTGCGTCAGCCGGAGGTGGCCGAGGCGATTGTCCGCTCGGTCGTGCAGGCTGTCTCTGTGCCCGTCACGGTCAAAACTCGGATTGGCTGGAGCGACCAAGAAATTAACGCAGTTGAGTTTGCCCAGCGGTATGCAGGATGCCGGAGCGCAGATGCTGACGCT
>JAAUUR010000337.1 GCA_012031045.1 Leptolyngbyaceae cyanobacterium SM2_5_2 | reverse complement strand
CACACCCATTCCCACCCTCACCCTATGCCGGGGTCCAGGGCCTGGTCCAGGGCCACTCACCCCGTTACGGAGCTGGTTCGATCATCTCGAAGTGTCCAACCGCCGGTTCGCCCATCTGGTCTGCCAGGTGATTCCCTGCTGCTGCCCCTTCGAGCGGGATGTATCGCTGCTGGGCCACACCCTCCACATTCCTCCCCTGTGTAAGCTCAACCCCTTGTACGACGAATTTGTTGGCCTTAGATTTCGGGCCCTGGCCTATCTAACCGATGTTTGCAACGAAGATGTGACTCGCTACATCTGCTGATGGGAAGTTTTGAATTTTGAACTTTGAACTTTGAATCTTTGAACTTTGAGTCCACCCCCCACCCCCCACCGCCATGTCTTCCACCAAAGTCTCAATGACGGAACTCCTGACCCAGCCGGGTTGTGAGCACAACCATAAGAAAAATGGTAAAGGTCACAACAAGGTGTGCCAGCAGCAGGCCAAGCCTGGGGCCGCTCAGGGCGGGTGTGCCTTTGATGGCGCTAGCATTGCCCTGGTGCCGATTACCGATGTGGCCCACCTGGTGCATGGCCCGATCGCCTGCGCGGGCAATTCCTGGGGGGGACGGGGCAGCCTCTCTTCGGGCGAAACCCTGTACAAAATGGGCTTTACCACCGACCTGAGCGAAAACGACATTATCTTTGGCGGCGAGAAAAAGCTCTATAAAGCCATTCAGGATGTGCAGGAGCGCTATCACCCGGCGGCCGTGTTTGTCTATTCCACCTGCGTTACGGCGTTAATTGGCGATGACCTGAATGCGGTCTGCAAAACGGCGACGGAAAAACTGGGGTTGCCGGTGGTGCCCATCCAATCGCCGGGGTTTGTGGGTAGCAAGAACCTGGGCAACCGCCTGGCGGGCGAGGCCCTGCTAGAGTATGTGATTGGCACCGCCGAGCCAGAAACTACCACCCCCTACGACATTAACCTGATTGGCGAGTACAACATCGCCGGGGAACTGTGGGGCGTGCTGCCTCTGTTTGAGAAGGTGGGCATTCGGGTGCTCTCCAAAATTACCGGCGATGCCCGCTACCAAGAGGTGGCCTACGCCCACCGGGCCAAGCTGAATGTGATGATCTGCTCGAAGGCGCTGATCAACCTGGCCCACAAAATGCAAGAGCGCTACGGCATTCCCTATATTGAAGAATCCTTCTACGGCGTGGCCGATATGAACCACTGCCTGCGCACCATTGCCGCCAAAATTGGCGATGAGGCCATGCAGGCTCGCGTGGAAGCGGTAATTGCCGAAGAAACCGCCAAGTTGCAAGACCAACTGGCCCCCTACCGCGAACGACTCCAGGACAAGCGCGTTGTCCTCTATACCGGCGGCGTCAAGAGCTGGTCGATCATCTCCGCCGCCCAGGATTTGGGGATTAAGGTGGTAGCCACCAGCAGCAAAAAAAGCACCGAAGAAGACAAAGCCCGCATCAAAACCCTGCTGGGGCAAGACGGCATCATGCTGGAAAAAGGTGGAGCCGCCGAACTCCTCAAGGTGATCGAACAAACCCAGGCCGACATGCTGATCGCCGGGGGCCGCAACCAATACACCGCCCTCAAGGCCCGCATTCCCTTCCTGCACATCAACCAGGAACGCCACAACCCCTACTCCGGCTATGGCGGCCTGCTGGAAATGGCCAAGGAACTGGACGAAACCCTGCATAGCCCGGTGTGGGCAGAGGTGAGAAGGATTGCACCGTGGGAAGTGAAGAGGTGAAGGGTGAAGGAGATAACCACTCACCCACCCATCCACCCCATCCCCTCTCCCACCAAAATCATCGCTCGCCGCAAGGCCGTGGCCGTCAACCCGCTGAAGCAAAGCCAACCCCTTGGGGCAGCCCTAGCCTTTCTAGGCATTCAGGGATCGATGCCGCTGTTCCACGGTTCCCAGGGGTGTACGGCCTTTGCCAAGGTGCTGCTGGTGAACCATTTTCAGGAGGCCATTCCCCTGGCCACCACGGCCATGAGCGAGGTAAGCACCGTGCTGGGGGGCGACGACAATGTGGAGACCGGCATTCTGACCGTGATCAAAAACAGCCAGCCGGAGCTGGTGGGCCTGTTTACCACCGGCCTAACCGAAACCCGGGGCGATGACATGCAGGGCATTATGCGCCACTTTCACGAGGCCCACCCAGAGGTAGACGTGCCGGTGATCCTGGCCTCCACGCCTGACTACAAGGGCAGCCTGGAGGATGGCTTTGCCCGTGCGGTAGAAAGCCTGGTGCAGACCATGCCTGAAGCGGGGGAGGTGAACCCCAAACAAATCACCCTGCTGGCCAGTGCCGCCTGGGGGCCAGGGGGATGTGGCGGAACTGAAGGAAATCGTAGAAGCCTTTGGCCTTACCCCCATCGTCGTCCCCGACCTTTCCACCTCTCTGGACGGTCACCTGGATGATGCCGACCACTACACCACCCCCACCGGCGGCACCACCGTTGAGGAATTAAAGGCGGTGGGATGCTCAGCCCTCACCCTGGCCCTGGGTGGTAGCATGACCGCCGCCGCCCAGATGTTGACCGATCGCTTCGGCATCCCCTCCCTCACCTTCACCCAGCTCACGGGCCTGGGCGCTGTGGATCAGTTCCTCCACACCCTAGCTGAGGTGAGCGGTCAGCCGGTACCCGCCAAATACCTGCGCCAGCGTCGCCAGGTGCAAGACGCCATGCTGGATACCCACTTCTTCTTTGGCCGGAAACGGGTGCGATCGCCCTGGAACCCGACCTGCTGCACAACATTGCCTGGTGGCTGCACAGCACCGGCGTTGAAATTCAGGCCGCCGTCACCGCCAGCCCCTCGCCCCTGCTTAAGGATCTACCCATCGAGCAGGTCTACATCGGCGACTTTGAGGATCTCGAAGACCTGGGCGCCACCGCCGAACTGTGGATCACCAACTCCAAGGCTCGCCCCATCGCTCGCCGCCTGGGCATCCCCCTCTACCTGCATGGCTTCCCCATGCTAGAACACCTGGGTAATGGCCATCGGTGTACGGTGGGCTATCGCGGCACGTTGGATGTGTTGTTTGCGATTGGCAACATGCTGCTGGCCGCCGATGAAGAGAGAACCCACGCGCTGGTGCATCGATGGCGAGAGGGAGGTGATGAGTCATTTTAGAGTTCAAATTTTGGATTTGTGATTAGACGATTAGTCTTGCCAAAATCCCCAATCCAAAATCCCCAATCCAAAATCCCCAATCCAAAATCCCCAATCCAAAATTCCAGAAGGAGTCTGCCATGAAAATAGCTTTTGCAACTAAAGACAACGTCCACATCAATGCCCACTTTGGCTGGGCCAGCCAGATTGACGTGTATGACCTCACCCTGGATGGGTACACCTTCCTGGAAACCCTCACCTTTGGCGGTGACCTAAAGGAAGACGGCAATGAAGACAAGCTTGAACCCAAGCTCAAGGCGTTGACCGGCTGCACCATCGTCTACGTGGCTGACATTGGCGGCAGCGCTGCGGCCCGGTTGATTAACCGCAAAATTACCCCTATGAAGTCCCATTCCGAAGATGAAGAAATAGAAGCTATTCTGGGGCAACTGATGCACACCTTGCAGGGTAGCCCACCGCCCTGGCTGCGCAAAGCCCTGGGCCAAAATACTACCCCCACCTTTGAAGACGCCTACATTGAAACCGAAGAGGAAGTAACCGTATGACCGCCGTTGAAACCCCCACCCTGACCGTGGCCGAAGCGCCCTTTTTGCAGGCCATTGTGCAGCAAATTCGCGCTAACGACTCCTACGGCACCTATCGCCATTGGGCCGATGAGCTCCTGCTCAAGCCCTATGTACTGAGTAAAGCCCAAAAGCGCGAAATTTCTGTGGAAGGCGACGTGGACCCGATTACTCGGTCGCGCATTATGGCCTTTTTTAGGGCTGTAGCTTACCGCATTGAGCAAGAAACCGGCATGCTCTCCCAAGTTGTTATTGACCTCAGCCACGAAGGCTTTGGTTGGGCGCTGGTATTCTCCGGTCGTCTGCTGCTGGTGTCTAAAACCCTGCGCGATGCCCAACGCTTTGGTTTTGTTTCCCTAGACAAACTCAACGAAGAAGGTGATCGCTTGGTGCAAAAGGGTATTGAGTTGGCGACGAGGTTCCCGGAAGTCAGTCAATGGTGACCACAAGTTTTGAATTTTAAGGTTTGAATTCAAAATTCAAACCTTAAACCTAAACCCTCAAAACTTCCCACCCTCTTCCCTCTTTTCTTCAATGCCATGACTACTGCCACCGCCGACGATCTCAAGAGCCAAATCAAAAAGCTCAACAGTAAGGCCGGTCAGCTCAAGATGGATCTTCACGACATCGCCGAAGGACTTCCCGTTGACCTGGATCTACTCCCCGATGTTGCGGCCCGTACCTACGACATCTATTGCCAGTTACGCGACCTAAAACAACAATTGCACACCCTGGAGCAAGACCCATGAGTACCAAAACCCAAGCCTTTAACCAAATCACCCAGGCCGAAGACTATTTCGCCTTTTTCAACCTGCCCTATGATGCTCAATTTTTGAACGTTAATCGGCTGCACATTCTGCAAAAGTTCTCTCGCATGGTGCGGGAAAAGGGTGCGATCGCCCCCGACCTGGATGACGAGGTCACCTTCAACCGCTACCGCGAATTTCTACAGGAAGCCTACAGCCTCTTCCAAACCTCCTCACCTCAGGAACAAAAACTGTTCAAAGTCTTCAACGACAAACCCAAAAACGTCGTCCTACTCTCTGAAATTGCCATGGAATAAATTCAAGTTTTGAACTTTGAATTTTGAACCTTGAAGTCAACCTCAACTCAAAACTCAACACCCCAAACTCAAAACTCCCCACTCCCCCTCTCTCCCCATGCTCTCCTCCACCGAACTCGAACGCTACCGCCGTCAAATGATGCTTCCTGGCTTTGGCCAGGAAGCCCAGGAACGGCTGAAAGCTACCACCGCCTTGGTCACTGGTGTTGGCGGCTTGGGCGGTACCACCGCCCTCTACCTGGCGGTGGCGGGGGTGGGGCGGCTGATTCTGGTGCGCGGGGGAGACCTCCAGCGGGATGACCTCAACCGCCAGGTCTTAATGACCGACGACTGGGTGGGCCAGCCCAGGGTGTTTAAGGCCCAGGAAACCCTGCGAGCCTTAAATCCCGATATCCAAATCGACGCCCTCTGCGAGTATGTCACCGCCAAGAATGTCGATGTCCTGGTGCAGCAGTCGGACCTGGCCCTGGATTGCGCCTTTGACTTTAAGGAGCGGGATTTACTCAATGCCGCCTGTGTGCGTTGGGGCAAGCCGATGGTCGAAGCCGCCATGAACGCCATGGAAGCCTACCTGACCACCATCGTGCCAGGGAAAACTCCCTGCCTGAGTTGTTTCTACCCCGAAAAGCCAGAGTGGGATCGCTGGGGCTTTGGCGTATTGGGGGCGGTGTCAGGCACCCTCGCCTGCCTGGCCGCCCTGGAGGCGATCAAGCTAATCACCGGGCTGGGCGACCCTCTGCTGGGTCAACTGTTGACCATGGATTTGGCCCGGGCCGAATTTGCTAAACGCCGCGCCTACCACGACCCCCACTGCCCGGTGTGCGGTGGGCCAACGGTAGCGGCAAAGTCCCAACAGGCCATGCCGTTAGCGATCGCCCGGAGGTGATGACCATGTTCTCCCCCCGCGACCCGCCCTGGTTGGAGCCTATGGCGTGATTAAGCTGGTGGGCAGTGCCCACCCTACCGCTACCCATCCTTCATCGCGTAATCAGGTTGGTGGGCCTTGCCCACCCCTACCCTCCCCCACCACCCCCTCTACCCCCCCTACCCCACCCCATGACTGTTACCCCTCCACCGA
>JAAUUR010000336.1 GCA_012031045.1 Leptolyngbyaceae cyanobacterium SM2_5_2 | reverse complement strand
CGCCAGATTCACCGTATCACCAATTACAGTGAACTCAAGGTGGCTGCCCGTTCCTAAACAACCCGCCACCACCGGCCCAGAATGCAGGCCCACTCCCATAGCCAATGGGCAAATGTGATGAACTTCCTGGAGCATGGTAATCGCTGCCATCAATGCTTTCTCCGCATGATGATCGAGGGGTTCTGGAGCCCCAAAAACCGCCAGCATTCCATCTCCCATGAATTTATCGACCCAGCCGCCATGCTGTTCTACCACTCTAGCCAGGAGATCCTGGTAGCGGTCAAGAAACCCCAGCACCGCCTGGGGATCTAACTGCTCAGCAAACTGAGTAAACCCCCGTAAATCTGCTACAACCACCGTGACATCGCAACGCTGGGCCTGTTGAAGCAGTTGCAACGGTGCCTCAAAGGCCGCTTCAACAACGGCTTTGGGCAAAAAGCGTTCCATCAATACCCGCCCTGATTCATTTCTGACATGACGGCGCACAATCGTCCCCATCCACATGCCCACAAACCCAGTGCCAAAAATCGTGAAGGCGGCAAAGAGGGCAATGGCTACATCCAACCCAAAGAGAACAGCGGCATAACCAAAGTTGGCCAACGCTAGAACCGTTGTCAGCACCGAGGCTTGCCGGGTTAACCTCATTCCCCCCGATACAGCCAGCAGGCCGCAAAAGGCCGCAATATTGCTCAAAATCAGCGGTTGAGTAACCCCCATTACTCGCCAGATATTGGTAATAAACGCCCACAGCAATAAGCTGTCGAACACAGGAATAACCAACTGCCACTGGCGCAGACCGGCTGGGGTCAAGGTCTGTCGCAGAATTTGAATTAACCCCAGGGCAAACAGATTGGCACACAGGCTGATAATCACCACCGTGGGCGGTACCTGGGCCTTGCCAATCAGCGGCTGAGGGAACAGGAACACCGCTACATCCAGCATTAGGGAAATCAGCAGCACCACAGCGCGAACGTAGGCCAGCTTGCGCTCATTGCGGTGAGCCTCCTGCGAGACAACCTGGTCTAAGGCGGCTTGCAGAGGCAAATGCCGAGTAGTATCGGCCCGTTCAAAGGGTAAAGATGGGGTAGCAGACCTCATGGGCAGCGTTGGGGATAGTGGGAGAGGAGGAGCTAGAAAGCAGGGGCACGGCTACTACTAGCTTCTAGCTCTTGTATTCTGCACAGAATATTCTGTGGCAGGAGATTTTTTGCCTTAGGTTGGTACCCATAATTCAACCAGTCTGGCTATTAAACCGGAGCTTTAACCTCAATCTGGCCCATCATGCCCGCTTCAGCATGGCCTGCAATTGAGCAATGTAGCTCGTAAAGGCCCGATTTCTGAGGAATAAACACCCACTCAGCCTGGGCACCCGGCTTCAGCTCCAGTTCATGAATCGCTCCTTTGATCTCCACGTTACCAGCCTCTACCTTCTGGCTCCAAACCGCGTCAGCAAAGTCCTTGGCTGTGAAGTAGTGCTTCTGGTTGCTAGGGTTATCCAGCATCAGTTTGTATCGCTGTCCGGCCACAAATTCTAGATAGTCTGGCTCAAACCGCAGGGCCCCAGCCGCAGTGCCCAGATGAATAGTCAGGGTTTCAGCCGGTAACTGAGCCGGGGCTGAAGCGGCCCAGGCCCACCCAGCCCAGGGTAACCCCAGCCCAATCATCACACTCAGGCTCACCACGGTGATTCTGAGGCAAGACACCACACCACGCCATTGCATAGGATTCAGTCTCCATAGAGATTTGACAGCTTTGAGGCATTCTTTATCCTACTGCGGTCAAATTAAGACCAGCGCACCGCTCAGAATGCCTGGTATAACCACTCTATAACGTTCAGCTCATAGGAAAGGGTCATACCGTGGCGCAGCATCAAATTGTTATGCGGGATGTGTTTAATATTGCGGCTCACCAAGAGCACTTGCCGTGGCAACCCTTTCGGCCCGGGGTAGACATCTATCCCCTGGTTCAAAGTGCCAACCACCAGACCCGCATTGCCCTACTGCGCTACCAACCTGGGGCCACGGTTCCGGTCCATGAACACCCAGGCTTTGAGCAAATTTTAGTATTGTCCGGTAGTCAGCAGGATGATAATGGCCACTACCCAGCAGGCACCTTGGTGATTAATCAACCGGGTAGCCACCACCGGGTAGCTAGCCCAGAGGGGTGCATCGTGCTGATTCACTGGGAAAAGCCAGTAATTTTGCACCCCGCTGATAGCTTGTAATGCACAGCCGCTCTAAAGGCTCAAGGCTCAACCCGGCACCAGCACGTCTACGACTGGGCAGGACGGCCCGCCCTAGTGCCTAAGGCCATGTCGTCCAGGCCCGCGTTAGGCGGCTAACCGACGCCACGGCGCAAAGGCATTTTCCACGCCATAGAGGGCCGGGGCAACCTCTGGGTAGTGGCGCTTGAGAACGGTGATCATGCTGTTGTTGTCAATCCAATCCAGGCCCAGTTGGGTGTAAATTTCCGCCGTGTAGTCCTTGGTAAAGAAGCGATCGCTCTTCAGTCGCCGCGAGGCCATCAAAATAAAAATCCGAAAGGCCGTATCGCTGAAGCCAAAGCCCTCCGGTAGGTCTTCGGCAAACATGCCTACCATCAAATCCACCTGGTCGATGTCGTTGTTGTAGACGCGGCGCAGTTCGTCGGCCCAGCGGCGGTTGCTGGTGATCTCCTCAAAGCGGCTGACCCGCTCGCGGCAAATTAGCGCCCGAAACTGGTTGTAGCGGGGTACTCCCCGTTCGCGATCGCGCAGCACGTCCACCGCCGCCAGGTCGAACACCTCGCCATTGTCGCGCTGGAGCTGCTGCAATAGGCGGGGATAGTTATGGAGCGAAATCGCCCCCGGATGGGCAATACCAAAGGAATAGAACATATCCGCCATCGCCATCGACTCGGCCAGCGAACGGGTGCGGTTGCCCGCCACCTGATGCAGGTCGGCAGATTGAATCAGGCCGCCATCCTTAAGGCTAAAGAAGTTGAACTGATCGGGCATGAGGGGATGCATGCGGTAAACCGCGACCAACTCCTCGGTAATGGCGTAGGGGGCGGCATGGTGGTCGGTGGCGGAACCAACGATGCCGCTCAGTTCTTCGCTGTCGCCGACCCGGCCAATCAGCTCCTTAAACCGCTCGCCCAGCAAGCCCCACCAGTTGGCGTTCATCGCTACCTGTAGAGCAGGATGGCCCAAAATGGCTGGCGTCCTACTCCACCGTATGGATTTTGGCCATCAGTGCCGCGTTAATTTTGCGGGCGTGGTTGAACAGGGTGTCATCATCCCAACCGGGGTATTCCTCCTTGAGGTGGTCGCAGATGGCATTGTGTTCCCTAACAAACAGCGTGTGCAGCAGGGTGAGGCCAATCCACCAGTTGTCGTCAAAGCCCACCAGGTCAATGCCGTTGGCAGAATTCAGGGGCAGCAGGCCGTTGTCTTGAATCAGCAATTTGCCGTCAACGTGGCTGCGCAGCCGGTGGATGGTGTCCCGATCACTGCCATAGAGTTGCGAGGCATCCCACCAGTGGGTGACCTGGTTAATGAAGGTGGGCGGCTGGGCCGTGTCGGCATCGGGCCGGGTGGGGTCGGCCTGGGTTTTGGCCACCTCCATCGGGCGATGTTCCTGGGGCCAGGGATCATCGGGGGCTAGGGGAATCGTCCAGCGTTTGTGGCCATCGCCGCGCCCATGCCAGAACCAGTCGTGGGTTTCAAATTGAATCCAGACGGCGGCCAGTAAATTTAGGGTTGTCGCCGGGATGAATTTTTCCCGCGTTAGCAAGGTACGGCTTACGTCGCGGGGGTTGGGGGTAAAGAGGGTGGTCGGATCGACATGGGTTTTATCCAGCGGCACACTGCGGCCAAAGCGAGTGTTGACCATGCCCATGCGAGGCTGCTGCAAGTCATTAAAGCTGCCCTCTGGGGTACGACTGACCAGGTGCTGGTTATTCAGGCTGGGCGAGGGCTGGGGGCGGTTTTGAGCTGGCAAAATCTCGGTATCGTACAGGTTATTCTGCCGCATGCGGTTGCGGAAACCAATCAGTTCCAGTAGGGCTAAGGGCAGGGGCAATTTGTGCCAGGGGAACATGGGGCAGGCTCCTTGGGGCGCAAGAGTGACCTGATCCTAGCCGCTACGGGTTAAGGCACTGGGGTATGTAAACAAGTTGCAGTATTCTGTGAGAGAGGCTTTGAGCCTTTCCGGCTCCCCTTCTCCGAATTTTGGGCTAAGGGGCTGGGGGATGTAGCCGAAGGCAGAAAAAGTTGCGCCGCTCTTCCCCCACCGGGCACTCAACAGGGCTAGGCTCCAGTCCTTTATACTGAGTTGTCCAGGTGACTGTTGGCTAAACTATGACCCGCATTCCTGATTTGCAGCCTGAGTCTAGACCCTTGGGAGGGCGCTACCGCTTGCTCCAGCCCCTGGGTGCAGGTGGCTTTGGGCAAACCTTTCAAGCCCAAGACCTGCACCTACCGGGGCACCCGCTCTGTGTGGTTAAGCAACTCCAACCCCAAGTAAGCAGTATTGAAGAACTGCAAGTGGCACGGCGGCTGTTTGATACTGAAGCGCAGGTGCTTTACCGGCTAGGCTCACACCCTCAAATTCCTGGCTTGCTGGCCCACTTTGAAGAAGACCAGGAATTTTATCTGGCTCAGGAGTATATTCAGGGTCATTCTCTGGCCGAGGAATTACAGCCAGGGGCACCCTGGTCAGAGGCTCAGGTAGTTTCCTTTTTGGGAGATTTGCTGGGCATTCTGGCCTTTGTGCATGGGGCGGGGGTGATTCACCGCGACATTAAACCCAACAACCTAATTCGCCGCGCCAGCGACAACCGCCTGGTATTGATTGATTTTGGGGCCGTTAAGCAGGTTAGCGCACAGGCGACGACCCGGCAGTCTCACCTGAGCCACACCATTTCCATCGGCACCCAGGGGTATATGCCCAGCGAACAATTGGCTGGCCGCCCCCAGTTTAGTAGCGATATCTATGCCGTGGGTGTTTTGGGCATTCAAGCGCTAACCGGCTGTGCACCCACCCAGTTTCAGCCCGACCCCTGCAGTGGCGAACTCGACTGGCAGCGCTATGCTTCTAACACTCATCCGGCTTTGCTGGCGGTTTTAGAGCAAATGGTGCGCTACGACTTTCGCACCCGCTATGCCAACGCCAGCGAGGCTCTGGCGGCGCTAGGGGCGTTACCGCGCGGGCTCAGTCAGTATATTCCCCCGCCGATGGATGCTCCGGGTAGGGCAGTGGCGCCATCCCCCAGGGCAACCCAGGCTAACCCTACGGTGGCCGTTAGCCGCCAACCAGCGTTAACCCAAGCGTCAATTGCCCCGGCCACTGGCAGGCCGCAGCGTTCGGCTTTACTGTGGCTTTGGCCGGTGGTGGCGATCGCGGCCATGGCCCTGGGCGGCCTGCTGAGTTGGCGAAGTTTAGCGCCTACGCCTACTGCTGACAATCAACCTGTACCCCCCACCCCGCCTACCGGGGAGGAGGAAGCCAATGCGCCCATCCAACCCCCCGTGGCCGACGCTACTGACTCAGATCCAGAGGAGGAAGACCCTAGCCCAGTAGACGACCCTAGACCCACTGCACCACTGGCATCGGCACCCCCATCGCCCGAGCCGGACACCAATGCAGAACCTCCCGCCAGCCCTGAGGCGGAGTTGACGCCGGAAGCGGCGCAGGCGACAGTTTCTACGCTGTACAGCTACATCTCCAGCCAGGCCTGGGACTCGGCCCAGGCTCAGTTCAGTGGCCCCCTGGCCCAGCAGTTTGACCCAGGCTTCTTTACCCAGTTTGAGCAGGTAACAGTGGAAAATCTGCGTGTTACTGGTCAATCTGCCGACACCATAGAGCTAATTGGCGAAAACACCTACGTCTACCCCGATG
>JAAUUR010000335.1 GCA_012031045.1 Leptolyngbyaceae cyanobacterium SM2_5_2 | reverse complement strand
TGACCACGGGGCACCACCCGACTCCCAAATCGATGACCAGTTTAAGCAGCCGAACCCCAATAACGTTTACCTGAAAGGGCTGGATTCCCCCATGGGTACGGCCCATGGTCTATCAAAGTATCCCTACATTCGCGAGGGTCGGCGAATTATTGGACGGCCTTCCCCCGGCTACGAAGACGGATTTATGATCAGCGAAATCGATTTCTCCTGGAATGATTTTGCCAGCGAATATTACCAGCAAACGCTGGATTCTACCACTTACCTGTCCATGCGCCGGTACCTGGCTGGGCTGTTTACGCTGGATAGTTTTATGCCCGATGTAGACCCCAACGAATATCCACATTCGAGGACGCTCTCGCATCTACCCTGATTCCGTAGGCATTGCCCAATACGCCATCGACTTTCACCCCTGCATGGCCGAATACCCCGCCGAAAAGCCTGGAAATATTGAGCGCCCAGGGGTGCGTCAGGCCCATGGCCAGGCCTACCCGGCCCAAATCCCCCTACGGGCGATGATTCCCCAGAACATCGATAACATGCTGGTCAGCAGTAAGAGCATTGCCGCCAGCTATAGCGCCGCCGCCGCCTACCGGGTACATTCCTTTGAGTGGTCGGTGGGGGCCGCCGCCGCCCATACCATTGACTATGCCCTGCGCAATGGGGTATTGCCCTACGAACTGGTAGATGATTTACCCAACCGAGAACCCATGCTCGAAGCCCTACAGGCCGAGCTGTCTAACAGCGGCAACCCGGTGCAGTTTCCCAACACCTCCATCTTCAACGAAGACTGGACTCAGTGGAAACCCTGGTAATGGATAAAATTCTGCTGTTGCCTAGCTCTATGGGTTGATCAGGAAGGGCCTAGGTTCTAGCTCGCGGGGCACCTGAGCTTTTTCCCTGGTGCCCTGGCGGGTGATCGGCTGGCTGGGGTTATTCGCTGCGGCTCAGCATAGCGGCTCCATTCGCTCGGCAATTACCGCATAGAACGGATCGCTACCGGCCAGCCCCAGCATTTGCAGAATAGGTGGCAGGGTAGAGAGTTGAGCCATAACTTCTGGGCTACTAAAGCCCGGTACCGATTGAAATAGCGCTTGACCAGTTCCACCCGCTGGGGTTCGCTGGCCTCGCGCCAGGCGCGATCGCCTTCTGGTAAAACATCCGATTCGAGAAGCTGACAATGGCCAGACCGCCAGGCTTAAGGATGCGGTAAATCTCTGCAAACACCACCTCCGGCTGCTGGAGGTACTGTACTGACACAGTATTTAAGACCGCATCAAAGGACTGGTCTTCTAGGGGCAGCTTGGGGTCCTCGTTTAGATTTTGGACAAAGTAGTGATCTAAGCGGGGGTTTTTGGCTAATTCTTCGGCATTCAGGCCGTGCCCTTCTACCCAGGCCAACTCCAGATCCGAGGGTAGGTGGGAGACCCAACTGCTCATCATGTCAAAAATGCGGCTCTGGGGAGTCAGCCGTTCCCGGTATAAATCCGTTAAACGCTGAATAAAAGCATCATCAACGTGGGTGACAAACCGGGGCAGGTCGTAGAACAGCGTATCGCTCGATTCGTCTAGCTTAGTCCGTTGCTCAGGCAGCAGCAGCATAGTAAGGATAGAATGGTAAACTTTTTCTTGAGTGTAGACAAATTTCTAGCAGCCCGCGAACTGATGCCTATGCGGGCCAGCCAAACTGATTCTTGTCCGAATCATTATTGAAATTTATCAATACGCAATAAAAAACAAATTGCTTTCAATCAATCCGCCTCTTTATTTTGGGGCCAGCTATTAGCTAAACTCTATTTATGATAGGCTTCAGTCTATAGAGTTTGATTCTGGATTGATATCTATCAATCCGCCTGAGGATTGCCTGGGAGGGAGGGTTGCTAGCCAGCCCTGAAAGGCCGTCTTTGGCAGATTTGTCGATTACTGTGCCACCGTCCTTCTACCTGAGGGTAGCCCGCCCATGACACCGATTCTGGCTCAAACCAGTTGGCTCATTCCCCTGTATCCACTCTTGGGGGCACTGCTGACTGTTCCCTGGTCACCGGCCGTGATTCGTCGTACTGGCCCGCGTCCAGCAGGCTATGTCAACATCCTGACTACGTTTATCGCTTTTACCCATAGCCTGCTGGCATTCATCGCTTTTTGGGGAAAGTCCTCGCCTCAATTCTTCTTTGCCCCGTGGCTCCACGTGGCTAATTTAGATTTGACCATTCCCATTGAGGCGTCAGCCATCACCTTAGGGGCCTGTGTGCTGATCACGAGTTTAAACCTGCTGGCTCAGGTCTACGCCGTTGGCTACCTGGAGATGGATTGGGGTTGGGCGCGGTTCTATGCCTTAATGGCCCTGTTTGAGGCTGGGATGTGTGCGCTGGTGTTGTGCAACTCCCTCTTTTTCTCTTACATGCTGCTGGAAATTTTAACGCTGGGCACCTATCTGCTGGTGGGCCTGTGGTACAACCAGTCTCTGGTGGTAACCGGGGCGCGAGATGCCTTCTTAACCAAGCGAGTTGGCGACTTAGTGCTGCTAATGGCTGTGTTGGCTATCTATCCCCTCTCGAATACCTGGGATTTTCGGGAACTGGCGGTGTGGGCACAGACGGCGGCAGTTGACCCCACACTAATCACAGTTATCTGCATTGCGCTAATTGCTGGCCCCATGAGTAAGTGCGCGCAGTTTCCCCTGCACCTGTGGCTAGATGAGGCCATGGAAGGGGCATTGCCCAGCACCATTCTGCGGAATTCGGTGGTGGTAGCTACGGGCATTTGGGTGCTGGTGAAGCTGGAACCAGTGATTTCTCTGTCTTCAACCGCGTCAGCATTTACTATTGCGGTGGGCGCGGTGACTGCCCTGGGTGCCACGCTGATTTCTGCGGCTCAAATCGATATCAAGCGCATTCTTTCTTACCTAAGCAGCGCTTACATGGGACTGATGTTTATTGCGGTTGGAGCCCACCAGCCTGAAACGGCGCTGTTGCTAACGCTGACCTATGCCCTGGCGATGGCGACCCTGGTGATGGCCTGCGGTTCAGTCATTCAAAATGTTATTACCCAGGATGTTACCCAGATGGGTGGGTTGTGGAGTCGCCGCCCTATTACGGCCCTGGCCATGATGACCGGAGCCGCTGGCTTGATAGGGTTACCTCCTCTCGGTGGGTTTTGGGCTACCCTCTCGCTGGTTTCTGGCCTGTGGGATAGCCACCGGGGGCTGTTGGTGGCCGTGGTGTTGATTGTGAACTGGGTAGCCGCCTTTAGTCTGGCTCGTATGGTGGGTCTGATTTTTGCTGGTCAAACTCAGCAAATGACCGTTCGTGCCCCAGAACCCCTCTGGCTGCTGGTGATGCCGATGGCCATTAGCGGCGGTTTTACCCTACACCTACCGCTGATTTTGATTCAGCTTGGTCTACTACCCGTCTGGGCAGAGGTGAGCAAAGACATGGCGCTGCTGCTGACCTGGTCGAGCATTTTGGGTGCGACCCTTGGCACGCTGCTGTACGTTAACCGGGTGGTTGAAAATCCCGCCAAACTCGTCCAAAAGCCGGTGCAAAATTTGCTGGCCTACGACTTCTACACCCCCAAGCTTTACCGCAGCACCTTTGTTTTTGGTGTCGATCTACTCTCTAAGGCGGCCGACTGGCTGGATCGCTACGTTGTGGATGGTCTGGTCAATGCCGTTGGCCTGGCTTCGATCTTCGGTGGTGAAACTCTCAAGTATGGCAACACTGGTCGGCTTCAATTCTACGCCCTGACGATTGCCTTTGGTGTGGCTCTGTTGGGTGTATTGATGAGTTGGCAATATCTAGCAGCGCTGTTCTAGGTCAGGCTAATTCCATACCTTCCTACCCTCTATCCCCTTACAGACATGCTCACCCCCCTTTTACTTATTCCCTTCATGGGCGCGATCGCCCTAGCCTACTGGCCGGGGCTGTCAGGGCAGCAGGCTCGCAAAGCTGCCCTGATTGTCTCAGGTGTAGCCCTGTTGTGGACAATTTGGCTGTTTACCCAGTTTGACTTAACCAATAGCGGCTTTCAATTCCATGAGTTTTTGCCCTGGCTACCGGCCCTGGGCCTTAACTATGAACTCAGTCTGGATGGCCTATCTCTACTGATGGTGGGGCTCAACGGTTTGATTACCTTTGTCGCTATCTGGAGTAGCCAACCCACCCTGGAGCGGCCCCGGTTGTTCTATGCGCTGCTGCTGTTTGTCAGCGCTGGCGTAGCGGGAGCGTTTTTGGCCCAAAATTTGCTGCTGTTCTTCTTGCTCTATGAAATAGAACTGGTGCCGCTTTACCTGTTGATTGCCATTGGGGAGGCGAGAAAAAGGTCTACTCAGCTACCAAGTTTTTGCTGTACACCGCCGTGTCTGGGGCGCTGATGCTGGCTGGTTTCCTGGGTACGGTGTGGCTGAGCGGCGGGTCAGACTTTACTTACCACAGTGTGATGGGCCACGACCTGCCGATGCAGTGGCAAGTTATCTTGCTGGGGCTGTTGCTGGTGGCCTTTGGCATCAAAATTCCGCTCGTTCCCTTCCACACCTGGCTACCCGATACCTACGTGGCGGCGTCTACCCCGGTGGCTATGATGCTGGGCGGCGTACTGGCCAAGCTCGGTACCTACGGTCTGTTTCGCTTTGGTTTAGGCCTTTTTCCCGATGCCTGGGCACAGTTGTCTCCCTATCTGGCGGGTTGGGCCGCAGCGAGTGTGCTGTACGGGGCCATTACGGCAATCGCTCAAAAAGACATCAAACGCATGGTGGCCTACAGTTCCATTGGCCACATGGGCTACGTTTTGCTGGGCGGAGCGCCATGACGGATCTAGCGCTGACTGGAGCGGTGGGGCAGATGGTTTCCCACGGGCTGATTCTGGCCATCCTGTTTCTGCTGGTTGGCATTATCGAAACTAAGGTGGGCACCCGCGAACTGGACGTGCTGAATGGCTTAATGAATCCCATCCGTGGCCTACCGCTGACCAGCGCTCTGCTGGTGTTAGGCGGTATGGCCAGTGCAGGAATTCCAGGTTTAATCGGCTTTGTTACGGAGTTCCTGGTGTTTCAGGGGAGCTATGTCGCCTATCCGCTCCAGACCTTGCTCTGTGTGGTTGGTACGGGCTTAACGGCCGTGTACTTTGTGATTTTGCTGAACCGCACCTGCTTCGGCAAGCTAGATAACGCGATTGCCTACTTCCCTAAGGTCACCTTTGAGGAACAACTGCCGGCCTACCTGCTGGCGGGGCTAATTGTGTTCCTGGGAATTCAGCCCAACTGGCTGGTGAAGTGGGGCGAACCTACCGCTACCGCCATGATTGCGGCCCTTCCCCCTGTAGTGGTGGAAGTCGTGGCCGACGAGGAACTGGAGCAAGGCGTTGTAGTGCCTCAGGGCTAGAGCAGGTGCCAAAGTTGGGTAGGAACCAACTTAGCCGGGCCAGATCGGAGTTCCTCTAGCGATCGCCACACAGCCTTAAACGACCGCTTCCCTTCGACTACATCCAAACTCTCCCTGTCATACAGCGAGTTATCTACAAACTGTCCATCGTAGACAAACACCAGCTCATGACCCGGTTCTCCCTGATAGCGATAAATCGACTCCACAATGCCCAGCAAGTTGACATTGGTAATATCCGCCCCCAGTTCTTCTTTGATTTCTCGGATGACAGCGTCGCGGCTGGTTTCACCGAAGTCAATGCCACCCCCCAGGGGCCGAGCAAACGCTTCCTGCTTAACGGAGTCGTAACCCTCATGAACCAAGATGCGCTTCCCCTGGCGCAACAGGCAAAGGGCAATCGGTCGAATGCGCGGTTTTTTTCCCATGATGATGTGTCCAGTTACCGAATTTAGCCTACCGCATTGGGAAAAAAACGAAGACCGTAGGGCGAAACCCGTGCGAAGCAGAA
>JAAUUR010000334.1 GCA_012031045.1 Leptolyngbyaceae cyanobacterium SM2_5_2 | reverse complement strand
AGAGCGCCTGCCCACGAGAAATCACCCACTTGTAGGAGTTATCGCGGCAGCGCAGCCGGTATTCCACGGCGTAGGTTGGCAGGCTGCGTTCAATCAAGTAGGCCTGATTCACGGCCATGACTCGCTCGTAGTCATCGGGGTGAATCTGGGACTCCCAAACCATATCTTTATCCCGGAGCGTTTCGTCGGTATAACCCAAAATTTCTTTATACCGCTTAGAAAAGAAAGTCGTCTGGGTGCGAAAGTCAACGTCAAAGATGCCATCTTTGTTGCCCTGAATCGCCAGCTGCCAGCGCTCTTCACTAAGCTGAAGCTTGACCTTGGCCCGCTGCTGCTTTTGCTCCAGGCGATAGGCGCGGATTAGCTTACCAATACTCTGGGCCATTAATTCGATAATTTCTTTTTCGTGCTGCTTAAACCCCTGCGGTCGAGGGGTGGTGTCAAAAAAGCAGAGGCTGCCATAAATTTGGCGTTGACGACAATCGGTGTGCCCAGGTAAGACCCTAGCTTGAGCCGCCGATAGGCTACATGATTCTGGAGCTCAGGAATCGCCCCAATGTCGGTAAGGCTTATCGTTGTTTGGTTCGTGATGGCGCGTAGACACAGGGTATCCTCTAGTTTGCAGATGGTGTTGGCTTCCAGGCCCAGACCGGGGGCGTGGGCGGCCTTAATCAGGTAGTTAGATCCCTCAACCCTGCCAACGACACCCGCCGAAAAGCCCAGGACGGCGCACCCCGTTGCCAAGTAGTCTTCAAACAGCGCCTCAAAATTGTCAAACTGGCTCAAATTGAGGCGGTGCAGTTGTTTCAGGCTCTGGCTAAAGCGGTTGAGCGCCTGGGAGTTTTGCCGGAGAATGCGCTCCGTCTGCTTGCGGGCGGTAATATCCCGATATTGCCAGAGGTGCCCTTCTACCCCGTAGTCGCCAATGATGGGAATGTAGTCTCGCTCCAGGGTGCGCCCGTCAGTGAGGGTAATTTCTTCGGCAACCACCGACTGTTCAGCGGTCAAAATCTCCGCCATGCGCTGGCTAAAGGCTTCAGGTTGCACCCACAAGGGGTCGCTATGCTGGGTCATAGCTCGACCATCGGTGCCAATCAGCGAACCGGGCGACCGAGCTAGCCTTAACAAATCGCAGTAGGGCTGGTTGACGATCACCACCTGCCGGGCTGGGTCTTCTAACACAACCCCCACCTGCAAATGCTCTATCAAAATAGACAGGCGAGCCGTAACCTGGCGGAGCTGCGTTTCTACTTGACCGCGATGGCGAATTTCCTGCTGGAGCTGCTGGTTTTGCCCACTCATCTGCCGCTGCAGTTGGCGAATGGTAAGCTGGTGCGCAATTCTAACCAGCAGCTCTTCGACCTGGAAGGGCTTGGTAATAAAATCAGCCCCACCCACCGCAAAGGCTTTGACTTTATCCAGGGCTTCATCTAGGGCACTGAGAAACACCACAGGAATAGCCTGGAGGGCTGGATCGGCCTTGAGCTGTTGGCAAACGGTGTAGCCATCCATTTCAGGCATGCGAATATCCAGCAGAATCAGATCGGGCTGCAGGGCCTTCACACTCCTCAACGCCATCGCTCCACTTTTCACACACCGCACTCGATAACCCCTCTCCTGAAGGGTTTGAGCCAAAAACCTCAGATTCTCTGGCGAGTCGTCTACGATTAAAAGAGTTTCGTTAGCACGAGTTAAATCCTGGCGGGTCATAGGAGTGGCGGGGCAGGGACTCAGCATTGAGACAATTCAGGACAAGGAAGGCAGCCAAGACAATAGCGCAGCAAAAAAATTACGCACTTTTTTACAGTCTTAATTTTCCCAAGTCATTAGTTGTGGTAACCATAAAAAATCTAACATTTTAAATTAGCTCCTTAAGAAAGAATTATATTTTATCTGTGTCCATAACCCTAAAAGGGGCTGACACAAATCAAGAATTTTATGCTAACGCAATTTTGACTTTATCCTAGGACGAAGGAACTCTCCCATCTAGCATTTAGCGGCATGGCCAGCCCATTCCGAGCAGAGCGCCAAATACTAGATTAAGCAATAAAGTTTGACGTTGAATGCGTTTAGAAAGACCCTACCAAAACTCTCTGGAGAGAGCTTCTGGAATGGAGAACCCTCCGTCAAAATAGCCTAAACAATGCAGCGGTTGCCATAGCTCAAGCCAGATCGCTGGCGTTGATAGCTCCCTGCACCAGGTTGAGAATAACTTCAAAGTCAAACTCCTGCACCCTAACCCGCAGAGCCTCTGCCAACAGAGCCTGTTCTTCAGGCATGGCGTTAATCAGCTCCAGGATATGCTCGGCATTGAGGTTAATGGTGGCCTGATACAGCTGATGCAGCCAATCAAGCGGCCTAGTTCGCAGACTGTCGGCATGCAACACAGCCGCCAGGTTGACATTGCGCCGTTTATAAGAATCAAGGGTAACTAACGGTGGCAAGGTGGTGGGAGTATCCGCATAGGCGTAGGTTATGGACAGGTGCTCACTCACTTTTTGCAGGATGGCATCAGTCTGCAAAGGCTTCGGCATAAAGTCGTTACAGCCTGCCGTCAGGGCGCTCAAATGCTCATCTTCGGAGGCACTGGCCGTTAAGGCAATGATTTTGGTGGTATGCAAGGCCGCCATGGCTGCATCCGAGGGGGTATTGGTCTGCTGCCGTTCCATCGCTCGAATACGACGGGTTGCTTCATAGCCATCCATCACGGCATCCGAAGATCCATCCACACCAGGTGCGGGTGCCAGTTCGCCCAGATGGCCACGGCATCCTGGCCATTGGCCGCCAACTGTAGCTGAAATCCCAGGGGTTCTAGCAAATTTTGTAGCAAGCTGCGGTTAGTCCAGTTATCTTCTACCACCAGCATCCGATGGGTCTTTTGCCCCGGTGCCAGCCCAACCACCCGTCTGTAGCCCGTGGAGGAGGGCAGAGGTTCATCACTGACAAACCCGACGGGTAAGCTAAAGGCAAAAATGGATCCCACTCCCGGTTTACTGTTAACCCACAGTTCCCCTCCCATTAACCGTACCAGCTGTTGGCAAATCGGCAGTCCTAGCCCAGTGCCTTCTCGGGTAACCTGGCTTTGACCAATCTGGCTAAAAGGTTCAAATAACTGGTCGAGGTCAGCTGGGTCAATCCCCGATCCCGTATCCTCTACTTCGCACAGAAGTTGATTTTGCCGCAGGGCGACTCGCAGTTTGATGCCGCCGGCTTGGGTCAATTTAATGGCATGGCTCACCAAGTTCAGCAAAACCTGTCGTAGTTTAGCTTCATCGGCCACCAGGCTGGTCGGTAGGGCTGGGTCTTGGTGGAGGATAAAGCTTAAGCCCTTAGCCTCAGCTTTGCACTGCAACCTATCAACCAGACCATCCAGCAGGTAATGCAGGTTGAAGGGAGCAGGGTTAAAGGGGGTGCGCCCAACCTCAAGCTTAGACAGGTCAATAATTTCGTTAATAAGGGTGAGCAGATGCTCACCACTGCGATTGATAATGCTGACTTCTTCAATCTGCCGGGGAGTTAGGCTGGGCTCTGCGGCTATCATCTGGCTAAAGCCCAGAATGGCGTTGAGCGGGGTACGCAGTTCATGGCCCATGTTAACCAGAAATAGGCTCTTAGCCTGGTTAGCGGCCTCAGCGGCCTTCCTCGCTCGCTCGCTCTCAACGGTGCGGCTCTCAACCTGGCGTTCTAGCTCATGGTTAATGGTTTGCAACGCTTTCTCTGCCGCCTTGAGATCGCTGATATCTCGCATCACGCTAGACAGATACTCCACCTCGCCGCTGGCGGAGCGGTGGGCGATGATCAGTTGAGAAACAGGAATAATATTCTGTTCTGAGTCAAACAGCCAATTTTCACCCATCCATAGCCCCTCCCGTAGGGCTGTAGGAATGCCTTCCGTCTGGAGCGTTTTGACGGTGTCGGGCGGGTAGCAATCGGCCAGCGTAAGGGGGCCGTTGGAGACGCCAGGAGTGGGCTCTGGCACCGCTTGGGGTTGGCGGTTGTGCCACAGCACTCGCCCCTGTGGATCCATCAAGCTGATATGCTCAGAGGAGAGCCTCAGCAAGGTCAGCAGACGCCCCTGCCGCTGAACAGCCTCCTGTAAGGCCTGCTGCGTTTCCGGCAGAGTAGCGGCCAAGGTTTGAACCTCAGCCTGGGCCGCTAGTTGCTGCACCGTATGGCTCAAGCGCAGGGGAGATAGGTGGGGTTTAAGCAAATAGTCGTTAGCTCCCTGCGCTAGCCAGGTTGGCATTTCTGGCTCGTGCTGAGGCTCAATCAAGATGACGAGCGCAGCATCTGGCCACCGCGCCTTGATATCGGCTAAACCCTCCAGGCCAACCTCAGCCTCCAGCAAAATCACGCGGGCCACTTTTGGAACAACCAGACTTGCTATCTGATCAAGGCGGCAAGCGGCGTACTGGTAGCGTTCCTGGTCGGCCAGCCACAGCCCAAAGCGGTCATCCTCCGCAAGGCTGCAGGCGACACGTAGCACAGTAATGGGAAACGATGGCATAGCACTAGCCTAGCTTGGCCAGGGAGATTGGGAGCGTTTAGATTGGAAATGCTGTTCTAACAACACCACGACAGTTCAACAACAGAGAGTCTACCCGATTAGCCTCTGACTTACCATGAAAGTGATTGTAATACCACTGTAAACACTACTAAGCTCAGCCGCATCTCCTCTGGCTCCACATCACTCTTCCTCCTCGGCCAAGGCTTCTTCGTACCGGGGTTGAAAGCTAATTTCAGCCTCAGGATCCACAGTCCCTAAACAAATCTGATTGCCACCCTGGCGCTTAGCCTGGTACAACGCCTGATCAGCCTGGGTCAGCAAGGTTTCTACGCAACCTTGGCGATTGGGAATTTGACTAGCCACGCCCAAACTCAACCTCACCTGTTCGCACTCCCGATGTTGCACTGCTAGTCTCAACGCCTTCACCCTGGCCTGAATCTGGCTCGCCACCTGTAAAGCTCCCTGCAAATGGGTGTGGGGCAACAGGATGGCAAACTCTTCTCCACCGTAGCGAGCCACCATATCAGCCGGACGTTTGACCACCTCAGCCAGTGCCTGGGCAACGCTCCGCAGGCATTGGTCGCCTACCACATGGCCACAGAGGTCATTAAAACGCTTAAATTGGTCAATATCAGCCATAATCAGCGATAAGGGCTCTCGCATTCGGGCCAGACGCTGCCATTCCATCTGAAAGTATCGGTCAAAGGTTCGTCGGTTGGCCACCTGAGTTAACCCATCCTGGGTGGTCAGCACTTGGAGATCACTAATCATGGTTTGCAGGCGAGTCACCACCTGCTTGTACTCCGTAATGTTTTTAAGCCGGGCAACGAGACCATCCCCCAACCGACTGGCCATCAGCTCAAACCATAGGGGAATGCGTCCATCGGGTTCGCAAAGTAGCTCATACTGGAGCGCCTCATGCTGTTCTACCACTCGAATAAACAAATCAAGCATGTCGTCATTGGGGTGGTCTAGCAAAAGTTCAGAGAGGGTGATGCCGGCCAGTTCGGTGGGAGATCGGCCAAGCCAGTCTACGAGCGCCGAATTTCCCATCAACCATTGAAAATCTTCAATCTCTCCCTGCGGGTTGCGAATGGCTTTAAAGGCCGCAATCCCATCGGCCAGGCAATTGAAAACCTGACTGAGCAACTGGTAAGAGTGGTCGATCTGAGTCAGCGAATGTCGTTGATCGGCATTTTCCCGTTGTAGGCGAGCATTTTCGAGCTGCAACCGATGCCGGTTTTGATGGGCCTGAAACTGATAGCGAATTCGCGCCAGCACCTCTTCAATTTGAAAAGGCTTAGCGATGTAGTCCACCCCGCCCAGCTGAAAAGCCCTGACCTTATCCTCTGGAGCATCTAAAACGCTGAGGTAAAATAACCGGTATTTCGCGAGTTTCTACGTTAGCCTTTAGTC
>JAAUUR010000333.1 GCA_012031045.1 Leptolyngbyaceae cyanobacterium SM2_5_2 | reverse complement strand
TGGAACGATCTTTTTAGCGAGAGGACTGGCAGGCGGGGTGAATTCCTCCCTGCTGGCAGATATAGGCGAGCTGTTCAGAATCTAAGTCCAGCGCCTTAGAGAAATCTACCCCCGCCAGGGCAGGGGACTCGGTTCCCGTTGGCATTGTGGTAATAAATCCTCCAGATTGGGTTGGTTGAGCTGTGAAAAAGCTGGCTCCGGCCAGGCTGGCTCCGGCCAGGTTAGCGCCGGTTAGCAGAGCTCCTTGCAGGTTGGCATTTTGCAAATTAGCACCCACCAGGTTGGTCTGGCTTAAGTTAGCCTGGGTTAGGCGGCTACCGCTGAGATTAGCCTCCACCAGGCTTGCCCTTTGTAGCGTGGCGCTGGTTAAATCGGCATCGCTTAGATCGGCCTGGCGTAAGTTAGCCTGCACTAAACTCGCCCCAGTCAGAATAGCTTGAGCCAGCCGTGCCTCAGTAAACTGAGCCTGGTTAAGCTGAGCGCCGGTTAGGTCAGCCCCCACTAAACTGGTGCCCTGAAAGTAACCGTGGTTGACCGCTGCGGCAATGAACCAGGCACTGCTGGCATTAGCTCCCGAAAAATCTGCGTAGTCGGCCTGGGCATTGCTCAAGTTGGCCCGCAGCAGGCTGGTATTACGTAGAACGCCATGTCTGAGTTGGGCGGCCACTAAGCTGGCTTCGGTCAGGTCTGAGCCACTGAAGTCGGTAATCCAGTCATCAAAGGTGTCGGGGCGGCCATCTGCCCCCGGATCAAAGAAGATCGCTTTACGCAACCGCGCCCCCCGACAAGACGGCATTACGCCAGAACAGCCCAGCTAGGTGCTGCCGCTCCAGCACCAGGGTAAACGCATCAGGACTGTCAATGACGTAGCTGAGGTTAGTGCTGCTTAAATCCACCCCGTTTAACTGACCGCTGTGCAGCACCAGAATTTTGGCCAGGGTGCGCTTAACGGTGCGTTGCCGTAGTTGTGGAGTCAACCGCTGGTCAGGCGGTAGAGCCATAACATCGTTAGCCAGAGCCAGGTTCAGCCGCTGTAAATGGGGAATAGCTGGTGGCCCCAAGGTAACCAGGGCTTGCTGGAGGGTATCCAGTAGGGCCAGGTCATCGGTCTGAGCCAATAAATCTACCAACAGGGTAACCGCGCGGGGATCTTCACTGCTGGCCAATGCCAGGGCCGCAGTCTGCTGGTCGCCAAAGGTAGTAGCGTTCAGGCTGAGGTTTTCCACTAGAGCTAAAAACAGCCGATCACGCTGTGGGCCGTCAACAGGCGGTGAAGCTGTCAACAAGGACTGACGCAGCAGTAGCCCTGCTAACCCAGCCAATGCCACCAGGCCAGCCAGCGCCCCTACACCCGTCAGGGTTATGGAACGCCACCAGGGACGTGAGCGCCTAATCTGGTTCACATCCTCCAGCGGGGAAAGCACCAGGGCTCTCAGGCCACCTTCCTCATCTGTCACGGTAAAGAGTTGGGCCTGGTGAAACGGAAACCGACTGGCCGCCATTGTCGTTAGTGCGTTAGCCGTTTGAGCAGCCTTTGGGGTAGACTCCAGTCCATGCTTACTAGGCAACTGCCCACCGCGCAGGAAAAGGACACGGGTACCAGCCAAATAGTCGTACCAGGCACGGCCTGAGCGATTGGTTAGCCCTGTGGCCCCCAGCAACAAGCCACTAGTCAAGCCCAGGCCTGCCAACGCTGGTAAACCAGGAAAAGCTCCGCTGCCCAACCACAGGATGTAGGCTAGCCCCACGGGTACGCCTAAGCGGCCTACTCCCTCTCGTAAAAGCACCGTAGGATAACCGGGCCGGGCATTATCCAAGGTAACGACTTGAAGCCCCAGCCAGGCCTTGGGCCAGGTCTTGCCCGTCTTAGCCAGGCTATGCATCTGCACACCGGCCAGGGCGATTGGCAGCACTAGCGCACTAAACCAGAGCCAATTGGTCAGCCAGGGTACTTCCGTGATCTGCCGATGGGGAGATAGCCCCAAAGGCCGGGCTAAACTCCTCTGAACCAGCCTTGATATTGGATTTAAAGGCACGGGTTGAGCCGCCGAATGCTGCCGCAAGGCTTCGCCTACCCCCCAGGGTAAAACCACACTACTGGCCAACAGGCTAACCTCAAGACTCCAGGCCACTAGTCGCCGTAGCGCCAAGCTATAGAGGCCTGAGAGCGCTCCTCCCATCTGCGTGGCTGATACCTGGGTATCAATGGACTGCTGGGAAAAGGGAAAAGCCATTATCAAAAGCGGAGCGTAGGTGCCTTTGTTTTAACATTCCACAGCACTTCTGGAACATGGACTTTATGAGCGGCCAGAGCTAAATACCGGGGCATTTTGAAAACTGGCATAGCTACTGTTATAGCTTTGTAGCCGCTTCCTAAGATAGAAACAACGGCAAAGAGCAGGCTAGCGAGGCCCTTGTAAAGGCTAGTTTACCTAGCTTAGCGGTGCCTTATCCTAGCTCTGTCCACTCAGCGACTGCCATTTTTGTCTCAGGCCGCAGGAGGCCCGGCACTATGAAATCCCTAATGAAAAATCTAACGTTTTCTGCTGTTGCGGCTACGCTGCTGCTGGCCGGTGGGGCAGCTAAGGCTCAGCCCGTTGCCCAAACCCCCCTGGCTCAACCTGCGCAGACCAGCGGTTCTGTTAACCCCAGCCGGTCTTCTGCCTGTGGCTTTTTGGCCAATGGAGCAGCCCAAGTACTACAGGTTAACGAGGATTTTGCCTCGGTCAATATCGCGGTAAGCGGTAGCAATGGCCTGACCCTGTTTATTGAAGGGCCTAACGGGTTTACCGAGTGTCATACTACTGGCTCTACCGGCAGCTTCAATGTACCTGGTCTGCTGAATCGAGGTAGCTACGCTTTCTACGTGGGTAATGCCAACTCATCAGTTCCCACTAGCTATACCCTCACCATTAGTCAGAACTAAACTACGGAGAAGAGGCGTAGGCCTGGTTTCTGAGAGCCGCCCTCAAGGTGGCTCTCTTTCAGTTTCGCTGTCTGTCTGCTTCCCCTTCCGGCAGTATAGGGATGGAGTCCACCGTGATATCCACCGCCGTGACATCGATCGTCCCATCGTCAGTTAGGCGTTGAAAGCCATCTGCACTCACCCGCAGCGGCGTACCACAACTGGGGCAGAGAGTTTCTGCTCCCTTAAGACCTGTCAACGGGGCGCTGCAAACGGGGCAATTAGCCTGGATCAGGTTGCGCTTTAACCAAAACCGCAGCCCTACGAAGAGCAGCACCGGAGCCAGCATAATCAACACCACTAGCACGGCAAGAGATTTGACTAGCCAGCCCAGGCCCACAGCCCCCAGCAACCAGATCACCCCAAGCAGCACTAGCCAGCAGCCGATACCCGACAAATTGAACTGAAATTGTCTAAATTCGGGCTGATTCACGGGGAAATCTCTCAATGAATGAAAATTGCTGAGCAAGATACCCAATTTTATCGGTAGATGCGCCAGACGCGCCCTAGTCTTGGCCCATGCCAGTATTGAGGGCTTTGCTCCATTATCAAGCTTCATTGCATTGTAGCGCTGACCCTACCAGGTGCCAGAGTTAGGGATGTGTCAGAGCTGAACCTAACCGTTCTACCAGAGCCTTGGGACTAAATTGCGCTAGAGTTTCGGCCCGTAGCCAGGTACTGTTACACCGGGGATCCTGACCCTGCAAGAGGCTGATGCAGGCGGCCGCTACAGCCTCAGGGCTGCGGTGGGGTACCCGCCAGCCCAGGCGACCATCCTGCAACGGATCTGCTGAACCATCCTGATCGCCAGAGACAACCGGCACCCCACAGGCTAGCGCTTCCAAATAGACAATGCCAAACCCCTCCTGGGAGGGCATCACGTAGCCATCCGCCAGCCGGTAGTGAGCCGCCAGATCCGCCGTAGGCACAAACCCGGCAAAAATGACGCGCTCAGCAACGCCGAGTTCCGCAGCCAGGGCGGCTAGCCGGGGCTGGTCGTCACCCCGGCCAATCACCAAATACCTGACCTTGGGAACAGCCCTAGCAATTTCAGGGAGGGCTCTGATCGTCACATCGACTCCCTTGTAAATGTCCCCTGACCAGAGCCGGGCAACAGTCATCAAGACCCGACAACCGGCTAGCCTATAGGTTTTTACCAAGGCTGGATCGGCAGGGCCTGGCGTAAACACAGTTCCGTCTACGATACAGGGCAACATCAATACCCGTTTAGGGTTGAGCTGGTTGGCCGCACAGGCGCGATCTCGGCTGTAGCGGCTAATCGCCCAAAATTTGCTCAGCGCCTCGCAGGGCTCGCTGCACCCCAGGCGATAGGGGAAACCAGACCTCTTTACCGTAGGTAATCACCCGATAGGGTATGCCAAACCAGCGGCAGAGCGGTGCCACTAAGGGCAGTAGCAAAACGTGCCCACAAATGACGGCCTGGGGCCGGCGACGACGCAGGCATTGAGAGAGCGCTAGTAGCAGCCGCAGCCGACCCATGGCAGCCGAGGAGGATGCCAGGTAGTGAAAGCTCATCGACGAGTCCTCCAGGGCAGGCCCATCGGTGGGGGCATCTCGCAGCAGGAAGACATCCGCTGGAGGCATAGCAGGCTGCTGTTGGTAGGCGGTCAACACATCCTTGATATAGGACTGAATGCCGCCCTCGCAGCTAAAAATTTCTAGAAAGACAAAGGCGTAGGGCCGCATTCGTTGTGGCGTTGTGGTAGCCGATGCGGGCGCGGGGGATGGAGAGGCCATAGTCAGGGAATGCCAACCAGCGGGAGAGTTTGTTCTTCTCCAGGCTACCCACAACGCCAGCGGGTGCTGCGATCTAGAGCCTTCTACAAAAAAGCCCTAGTCTAAAAAGGCAGAAGTAAGAAGGCCGTAGGGCTTTGCCCGTGCGCAGCAGGCAGAAAGAGGATGCCATGCCACGCCAAAGTGTGCGCTTGCAACAGTAGGTGGGTGATTTCTGCCATCGAGCCCTAGCTTAGGTTACCAACTTCTTTAGTAGGCTGAGCAGGCTCCATACTTAACGATGGACAGACAATTCCGCCCATCCTGGAGGCGTTGATAGGTGACGTGATCGGCTAGCCGCCGTAGCAAAAACCAGCCATAGCCACTTTCCAGCAATTCCCCTGGCTGAGGCTCAGGTAAAAGTTCGGGATTGAAGGGCGCACCCTGATCCCAAATGCGAATTTCAACGTGGTCATTAGCCAGAGCCAGATCTATATTAATGGCGGTGTCTGGGGGCAAATGGGCGTGGGCGTGGCGCACAGCATTGGTGAAGCCCTCTGTCAGAGCTAGCCCCAATCGGTCGGTGTAGCCATCAACCCAGGCAAAATCCCCTTCCAGGGAATAGCAAACGTCTTTAAACCATCGCTGTACCTGAGCCACCAGATCGAGTCGGCTGGTGACCTTAAGATGCTCTTGCCTCACTATATTGCTCATCTTGTCCTTAGATCCCGTGACGTGAGCTTAGCTAGTCTACTAACTGCGCACCCAGAACACAACACCCACTGTGCTTTGCTATACACTCTACCGTTAGTTTACCGAAATTTTTTTAGTCAATAAAAAGACTTGCGTAAAACTACACAGTCCTACGCAAGTCCTTAATATTATCCAAGTTGTTGTCAGCCTAGAACAAACCCAGGGTAAGGGATTCCTGAATTGGAAAGGTAGCCCCAATCCCTAACCACAGAGTTACCAGCGTACCAAACAAAAACATGGTGGTAGCCACAGGGCGGCGGAAAGGGTTCTGAAATTTGTTGATGTTCTCGATAAAAGGAACAAGCATTAGCCCCAGAGGGATAGCCGTCATACCACCAATCCCCAGCAACTTGTTAGGAACAATCCGCAGGATTTGGAAGGTTGGGTAAAGGTACCACTCAGGCAGGATTTCTAGGGGAGTAGCAAAGGGATCAGCAGGCTCGCCAACCATAGCAGGATCAAGCACAGCTAAACCAACACAGCA
>JAAUUR010000332.1 GCA_012031045.1 Leptolyngbyaceae cyanobacterium SM2_5_2 | reverse complement strand
ATTGCCGAAGACCCAAACATTCCCTGGCCCCAAGCAGAACCAGCGGCGGCCAATCCATGATCGTTGGGTAAAGGGTGATGGGTGAAGGGTTGTGCCCTTCACCCAACTTCCCCTAGCCCAGCGCCTGCTCAATAGCCGCCTTCAGGCCAGCATCATCCGGGGCGGTTTGGGGTTCAAACCGAGCCACAACTTCACCATCGCGGCCTACCAGAAATTTGCCGAAGTTCCAGGCAATGTCAGGGCCGGTGCCAACCAGGAATTGATACAGCGGGCTGCGGTTGGGGCCGTTGACATCTTGCTTTTCTAGCAGGGTAAAGTCTACGTCGTACTTGGTTTTGGTGAAATCTTTAATTTCCTCTGGGGTGCCGGGCTCTTGGGCACCGAACTGGTTGCAGGGCACACCAACGATGACTAGGCCGCGATCACCATAGGCCTTATCCAGTTCAACCAGCCCATTGTACTGGGGTGTCAAGCCGCATCGGCTGGCCACGTTGACGAATAAAACCACCTTATTGTCCAAGGCTTCAGGAGCCAGCGGCGCACCATCCAGGGTAGCGAGATTGTTGGGGAAAGGCATGATATACAAAACGTTACGCAACGAGTTTTATTATCCGTGATTTTTCCTTCTTATAGTCGATCAGTATGATTTGGACTTAGTTGGAGCGGTTTAGTAGAGCGCACGTCGAGTTAGTGAATAGAACAGACATCATGCCCCCTTGCCTCAGGGCTCAAGCTCAGGGGGGAAATATCCAAGCCTTGGAAGCGTGGTTGGTTCAGGCGATCGCAAATCCCAACGTTCACCTCGAAGCCTCCCGGCGCGGCCCCATTCTCTACGTTTTTTTAACCGTTCCCCTTGACGACCACCCCGCCGCCTATGCCAACCAGGTACACGGGACGATCCAGGCTCTCCGTCTAGAAACACTCACCCAGCTCAATGTGCTGGACGGTCGCGATGGTGCCCAACCTGACCGCTGGCAGCAATCATTTGGTCTGCCCCAGGTAGAACCGGCCCTCCCCAGGCTGCCCTCCATCCACCAGAATTTAGCCGCCAATCCAGAGATTCCTCTATCTGTACCGCTGGCTCTGGCTCAGATCCCCCTTGGCGGCACCGTGGCCACCGCAGGGACGGGCATCACAACGGCGATTAACACAGCCGTAGATGCTGACCAGGCGATCACCCAGGTAGAAAACCTGGGTACCACTGATGCTAAGGTGGCCCCTCAGCGACTGGAACAAGCTAAACGCCTCTGGCTGGGTGCGACCCTCCTAGGGCTAACGGCCTTAACCTTTGGCTTGGCAACAGGAGTAGCGCAATGGCACAGCCAGCGGACGGCAGCCAGGCAGCTCAACACTTCTCCTCCAACCCCTCTGGCTCCAGCCTTTGCCGAAGCTCAGGTGGCTGCGTTGGCCATCCAGCGGCTCCAGCCCCCGGCGATCCTGACGATTAACGCTGTGGGAGATATCATCCCCGGTACCGACTACCAGATGTACCGTTTGCCCCAAGATTGGCAATACCTGTTCCGCAGCATTCAGTACCAGCTTGCCGATGCCGACCTGGTATTTGGCAATTTTGAGAGCACCCTCACCGAAGTACCCACCAGCGCCAAAGACACCAGCCGCGCCATGACCTTTGCCTTTCGCACACCGCCCTGGTACGCCAGCGTGCTGAAGGAGGCGGGTTTCGACGTGCTGAGTGTGGCCAACAACCACTCCTTCGATTTTGGTGAGCAGGGCTTTGCCGAAACCATTAACCATATCGAAGCCGCTGGCATGAAGGCCGTAGGCCGCCAGGGAGAAATTCTTTTTATGGAGGTTGAGGGCACCACCGTGGCCTTCATGGCCTTCAGCCACCTCAGCCGTCACAATACCATCCACGACCTGAATGCAGCCGCAGCCCTGGTGCAAACGGCCCAGGCCCCAGGCCGATATCGTCGTCGTGTCGTTCCATGCGGGCAAGGAGGGAAGCGAGGCCGTGTACACCCGCGACCAAACGGAATATTTCTACTCCGAAAATCGCGGCAACGTGGTGCAGTTCGCCCGCACGGTGATTGACCACGGGGCCGATTTAGTGCTGGGGCATGGCCCCCACGTGCCCAGAGCCTTGGAGCTTTACCAAAACAAGCTGATTGCCTATTCTTTGGGAAATTTTTTGGGCTACCGCACCCTGTCTACCGTAGGGCCATTGGGGGTATCCCTGATTTTACAAACCCGGCTCAATACCCAGGGCGACTTTGTCAGCGGACGCATCATTCCCGTTGCCCTCGACCCCAACGGCGTTCCCTACCTGGATGATTACTTCCAGAGTGTGGTGCTATTGCGAAGCTATACCCAGCGAGATTTTCCTCACACGCCCCTGGAAATTGATGATATGGGATATGTGTGGCGGAAGGAGTGAGCAGGAGGGAAGAGGGAAGAGGGAAGAGGGAAGAGAAGGGCGGAAATCGCCAATCTGAAATCCAAAATTGACCTTGAGGGTGGGTGGGGGGACGAAGGGCGGGGAGGCAACGTAAGATAGGGGAGCTGTTTTGAGCAAGTATTCATGGCCCAGGTTGTGCCAAAGGTAATTATTCACGGCGGGGCCGGTAGTGCCTTGCACAATCGGGGTGGCCTGGCAGCCGTGCGCGAAGACTTGCACCGGATTGTGGAGCAGGTTTACCAGCGGGCCAAAAGTGGCGCTAAGGCTGCTGATTGCGTGATTTTTGGCTGTCAACTGCTGGAAGATGCGCCTCGCTTTAATGCCGGCTATGGCTCGGTGCTGCAAGCAGACGGGCAGGTGCGAATGAGCGCCTCGCTGATGGATGGGGCGGCCCAGCGCTTTAGCGGCGTTATCAATGTTTCGCGGGTACCGCATCCCATTGACCTGGCCGCCTTTTTGCAAGGGAGTGACGACCGGGTGCTCTCTGACCTGGGTGCCGCAGAATTGGCCAGGGAACTGGCTATCCCCCCCTTTGACCCAATTACCAACCTCCGCTTGCAGGAATGGATGCGGGAACGCGCCGGTAACTTCCAACGGGCGATGGCCGGGGTTGTGGCTGAGCCAGTTGCTAGCGACTCCAACGCTCGTCGGGGTACGGTTGGAGTCGTTGTTTGGATGGTGAAGGTCGGCTAGCGGTAGGTACCTCAACCGGCGGCAAAGGGCTAGAACGCCTGGGCCGCGTCAGCGATTCTGCCACGCCCGCAGGTAACTACGCCAACGCCCTGGCCGCCGTTAGCTGCACGGGCATTGGCGAAGACATCATCGATGAATGCCTGGCGGCCCGCATTGTGGTGCGAGTGACCGATGGCCTAGGGATAGAAACCGCCTTTGCCAAATCCTTTGCGGAGGCCGCCGCCAACCAGCGAGATTTTGGGGCCATTGGCCTGACTCATCAGGGTGAAATCGCCTGGGGTAAAACCAGCGACATCCTATTAGCGGCTTACCATACAGGCAGCGGCTTGGGCGATACTCTGGAGCTAGCCGCCGGTACCCTGACTGGCGGCATTGCGCTTTAGCCGCCTATGAGAATCTGCCTGGTGCATGTCAGCTTAACGAGGGGCAAAGGGCGCTAGCTAATCTCGCAGTGGTCTTGGTCGCAGGTAACTTTACCCGCCACAGCGGTCTCAGGTACCACAGTAAACCCACCAACGCTGATGCCCGTCATGCCGTATTGCTCTCGCAGCACTTGGTTAAAACTGGCGATAATGTCCGGAAGCTGCTGTTCCAACACAGAGCGGATTTGATCGACTTCGGGGGGCGGGCTGCCAACGGCTTCAACAGACATAGGGCTAACGCTGGTAAAGAGTTCAACTATTGTACGGGGCTGAGGAATGGCTCAATGCAATTGCTTTACGGCTCTACACATGGCTAGTGCTGGAAGGCGAAAGGCGCAAGGAAACTCCCAATGCCTCAAGGCTTTATTGAGGCCCAGATAGGAGGGCTATTTCTGCCGTTGAGTCTTAGCCGGTCACCCAGTGCTTAATATAACGACCGGCCCCTGGCGGTCAGCATTTTATAGCCAAAGCCCATGGCTGTGAGGGATACAAAAAACTGCCACAGGCTGGTGGGGTTCAAAATAGCGCGGCTACTGGCAAACACGCAGACCACCCCAAAGGCAACAGCCACCCAGCCTAGCGCCTTAGCCGATGAAGGCAAAAATACTAGAGCGAAGACACCAATACACAGGGAAATTACCGATAGGTCAGCCGCAACACTACGCCACCAGGGATAGGCATGGGTGGTAAAGATAATGTTCTTGCCCAAAAAGTATAGGCCGACCAAAATCAAAGCCAATCCAAGGATGTAAGAGAGAAATCGCATAGTAACCTCTAGAGTCTGTTGGGCGAATGCCTACGTGAAAACGCAATGATCTGACGCCAGGCTTAAACCTCAATCTCCGCCTTGACGAAATCTGGGGTACGGGTGAGGCTAAAACCTAGCTTTTCGCAAACGTGCTGCATGGGGCGATTTTCTCGCATAATTTCTGCAGTAACGCTGTGGAGCCCTTCATCCTTGGCGATGGACAGCAGTTGTTGCAGCAATTTGGAACCTAACCCCTGGCGCTGGTAGGCATCGCTGACTAACATGGCAAACTCAGCCTGGTTGCTGGCGTGGCATTTGCTCAGCCGCCCCACGGCTAAGATAGCGTGGTCGCCGGTAGCGGGGTTTTTGTAGTCCACCACCAGGGCCATTTCGCGATCGTAGTCGATAAAACAGATGCGAGTGAGCCGTTCGTGGGCGGTGCGATGGTTCACGGTCATCAGGTGAAAGTAACGAAAGTAAACGCTCTCCTCTGACAGAGTATGGTGAAACTGCACCAGCAACGGTTCATCCTCTGGGCGAATCGGGCGAATGGTAACGGGCGTACCATCCTGCAGTTGCCACGGTTTAACATACTGGGCAGGATAGGGGCGAATGGCTGGCCCTGGCAACGGCTCAGCATCAGTGGCGACGAGTACAATTCGGGCATCCAGAGCAACTAGGGGATGGGGGGCCGTTTTCTCGAACACCAGTAGCGGGTTAATGTCCAGTTCCTTAATTTGTGGCTGCTCCAGGGCCAGTTGGCTGACCCGCACCAGTAGGCGTTCTAGCTCGGTTAGGTCAGCAGACTGGCGGCCCCGCACCCCTTGTAAGGCCTGGTAAATTTTAGTTTGCTCCATCAGGCGGCGGGCCAGGGTGGTGTTGAGCGGCGGCAGGGCCACATTGATGTCTTTGAAGACTTCCACGGCAATGCCGCCCATGCCGAACAAAATGACCGGGCCGAAAATGGGATGCTTTTTTGCCCCCACGAACACTTCGTGGCGGATATTGACTTTTCTACGCTTAAGCCGCCCGCACGCCCGCTGCCGCCGCCGATGCCTGCCGCGCCTAAAGTCGATAACCCGAATCGCTACCCATCCCTGAACCCGGTGGCGCCGCTGGAGGTGCCCACTGTGGCTCCTGCGCCGCGCAGGTCTTTCTTAAAGCAGAACCTCATCGCGCTGGCCTTTATCCTGACGACAGTGGCCGCCATCGCCTATTTTGTCTATATCTGGCAGAACCCTTATTCGCCGCTGAATCCGCTGGCACCGCCCACCCCGTTTATCGTCATTACCGAGACTCCGATTGTGGCAATGGCGGTGAATCCAGCCACAGAAGCGGCGGCCCTGGTAGAATCCACGCCCACACCCGGCCCGACCAGCACCCCTGTTGATGCGGGTGGCTTTCCCTTCGCACTGTCGGATTCCGGTGTGGTCTATGTGCCGAACACCAACGCCAACGGTTGTAACTGGGCCAGCATCGCTGGGTCTGTGAACGGGTTACAGGGGGAGCCGCTGGATAATTACGGCGTGCAGATTACCGATGTGGAAGACCCCAGTCGCCTGGATGTGAAAATCTTCAGTGGGTCGGCGCTTTCCGTTGGGGCGGGGGGCTTTGAACTTTCACTGGGGGGGAATCCAGTGGCGCGGATGTATACGGTGCAGTTGTTCACGGCGA
>JAAUUR010000331.1 GCA_012031045.1 Leptolyngbyaceae cyanobacterium SM2_5_2 | reverse complement strand
TAGGGTAACGTCACGTACTGCAGTTGCCGGGGTCAGGCTCAATCTTCTCGCGCAGCCAGCGGATGTGGACATCGACGGTTTTGCGATCGCCCATAAAATCCGCTCCCCAGACTTCCTGAATCAGGTCTTCCCGCGACCAGACCCGGTTGGGGTTGCCCATAAATAACTCAAGAATGCGAAATTCCTTAGGCGACAGAGCCACCTCCCGCCCGCCAATGGTGACCCTAAATTCATCCTGGTAAAGAATAATATCCTTAAAGGTCAAGACTGGATTTTCAGCGGCACTGGTAGCCCACTGGTAGCGCCGCAGCAGAGCCCGGCAGCGGGCAATTAGCTCTCGCATGCCAAAGGGCTTGGGCAAATAGTCATCAGCCCCCACCTCTAACCCCACCACCCGATCCATCTCAGACCCCCTGGCGCTGAGGATGAGAATGGGCATATCCAAGTCATGGTGGCGCATCATGCGGCAGATATCTAGCCCATTTACCCCTGGCAGCATCAGATCGATGATGGCCAGATCGATGCGCAGAGAGGCTGTTCCCAGGGCGGGAAACATCATTTCTAGGGCTTGCTGGCCTGAATCAGCCACAAAAACCTGATAGCCTTCATCAGTGAGTGCCATTGCCACGGTTTCACGGATTAGATCCTCATCGTCGATGACCAAAATTCGCTCTGGTTCCATCGACACATGGGGTGCAGCGGCGGCATTTCTCGACACAGCCTATTAAGCCCCAAACACTAAACGGGACACTCAACCGACTGTGATTCTGTCTGGCTTAGCTTAAGAGCCGACCGACTTGAGGTTAAATTACGTAAATTATGTCTGCACTAGCCCAAGCTTGAGAGCATCCCCGCACACTTCAGTGCCGGCAAACAGAGTACCAAACGGTATCCAGCGGCGGCGTTACCATGCAGTTGCATCTGCCCACCGTGGTGCTGGGCTAAGGCCTGACTCAGCCCCAGGCCAGCCGCCTGGGGGCGAGGAGGCCGAAGATTGTCCTGCGGGTGGCACTCCCCCCCTTACTACTGCGCCCCCCCCTCTAGAGCTGAATACTGGTCTAGCGTCAAAGCCTGCACCAGGCGTAACGCTAGGGGGGGTAAGCCATCCCCCAGCCAGGAATTTGAAACCCAGAAGGTCAGGGCTAAACGGTTATCCTTCCGAGCGGCATGCATACGGATTGTGCTGTTTTCGCTGGCCGTTTCAATCAGGCTGTGGAGGCTGTGATAAATAATTTGCTTAACAATGCATTGATCCAGAATCCACTGTTGCTGATTTGGCTGCACCGTCAATTCCAGGCTGTGGGCAAATTTATTCGCCAGGGGGCCAGCGTTGCCCGTACCTGTTCGCCTAGCCGACCGATATCAACTGAGGTAGGCACCAGCTCAGCAGCTTCCAGGTGGGCTACCCCCAGGTGCGCCATTTCGTCTACCTGGGTCATCAGGGTTTGACTGCTACTGCGCACAATATCAATGTATTCTCGCTGTTTCTCGGTGAGGGGGCCGTAGATTTCGTGGCTGAGCATGGTAGTCATGCCTAGTACGGTGGTAAGCGGGTTGCGCAAATCTTGAACAAGCTGGCCAATCAGCCCGAGGCGAATAGTATCGTTGGACAATGGGCGTTCGACTGGCCAGTGAGACTTCAGAGCCGCCGCCGCCAGTGTACGCTCGTACTCCGCCATGCCCCACCGTGCGGCCATTGCCAAAAAGCCAATATCTCGTTGGCTGAAGGATCTAGGCCTGACATCCAGCACCGCCAGCACACCAATACATTGCTGGGCGGCCACCAGGGGCACCGCGCAGCAGGCTACGATGCCGTAGGTGGTGACCAAATCTGCCTGGGCCAGGGTCGGTAGCTGAGTGAGATCCGGAATGACCACTGGCTCTTCCCCACTCAGCACGTAGGGGCCGATGCCAGCCTCCAACGGCAACTGACGCTGCTCAGCTAACCCATTGCCCACCCCTAGCACGGATAGACCATAGGTAGCTTTGAGGGTTTCGTGGGTGGCGTTAACAACACTCACCCAGCCAACTGATGCACCAACGAAGTTAGCCGCCAGTTGAATGGCCTCTTCAAAGGCAGGGATGCTGCGGTTAGATTCCAGGTTAAGGTCTGCAATGGCTGTTAGCCGCTGCTGTTCCTGCTGGCTAGTGGAAGGCTGAGGTAAGCGGCAGCGGGGCCAGCTTGCAACGGGTCTATCTAGAGAACACGCGCCACCGTTTGAGAAGAAATGAGAAGGCATGGCCGGGAATAGGCTCGTTAATCTACTGGCCTAGAGTGCCCTCGGCGGTTAAATTTTAAGCAGTTTTGCCCTTGCCGGATCGTCACGGGAGCCGGGTATCGAGTCAACCGGCAGCCTATCCCGTGACGATAGGGCTAAAAACCCGGTTTCCTGATCGCCAATCTAACGACATAACTGGCATTCTGGCCGCGAATCCGGCGTTCTAGCCTGAAGCAACCAGACTGGTTAGGCCAGTGGGTTAGCCTCCAAAACCGCCCAAACCGTTTGCAATAATGCGGGTAAACCGGCCCCCGTAACCGCTGAAATACAGTGTACTGGGGTCTGTAGTAGCACCTCAAACTGAGCCACCTGTTGTGCCAAAGTTTCTGGATCCAGCGCGTCTATCTTATTTAGCGCCACAATTTGGGGGCGATGGGCGAGATCGCGCCCGTAGGCCACCAGTTCTTGCTGAATGGTGTGGTAATTCCCAATGGCATCCTCGGCGGTGGCATCCACCAGGTGCAGCAATAATCGGGTGCGCTCAATGTGGCGGAGAAACTCATGGCCCAGGCCCAGGCCAGTGTGGGCTCCCTCAATCAGGCCGGGAATATCAGCAAATACAGTGCCATCTCCGGTGGGCCGCCGCACCACGCCCAGGTTAGGAATCAGGGTAGTGAAGGGATAGTCCGCAATTTTAGGCCGTGCTGCCGATAGCGCCGCAATTAGGGTGGATTTACCGGCATTGGGTAGGCCAATAATGCCCACTTCGGCCAGCAACTTGAGTTCCAGGCGGAGGCGGCGTTCTTCTCCAGGCAAGCCGGGTAGGGCATGCTCTGGGGCACGGTTGCGATTGCTGAGAAAATACCGATTGCCTAACCCGCCCTTGCCCCCCTGAGCCACGCAGAGTGTCTGCTCAGGGGTGACTAAATCGCCCAGCAGGTCGTTGGTATCGGCATCGTAAACCATAGTGCCACAGGGAACCTCTAGCACCAGGTCGGCCCCGGCCGCACCCGTCATGTTTTTAGGGCCGCCCCGTTGGCCATCGTTGGCCTTGAAGCGGTGAGCATAGCGAAAGTCAAGCAACGTCTGTAGACGATCAACGGCTTTAAGATACACGGAACCACCGGGGCCACCGTTACCGCCCGATGGCCCTCCTGCAGGGACGTATTTTTCACGCCGAAAGGCCACAATGCCATCGCCGCCCTGGCCGGCAATGACGTCAACCTCGGCCTGGTCAATAAATTGCATTACTGGCCAGAACCGTTGGCGGGCCGAGCCTGGTTCTGAGACTGCTGCTGAAGCTGAACCATCGCCGTGCGAATCTGCTCGGCCAGGGCCGGATCCTCTGGGTAGGCCGCCGTAATCGCATCGAAGCGGTCGTTGCGGAGGCCGTTGGCCTGCACAATTTCGCTGGCCTGGTTGCAGTAGTCCACAATGACTGCGCGGACGCTACCACGCACATTGCGCGGCAGCTGATTGAGCCGATTTGTAGCCGTACAGCGTAAGTCAATGGTGTTGATGTCGTAATTAGTGCCGGTCAAGAGTTCTCGGATTTTGTTATAAGCTTCGGTGCGTGGCCCTTCCATTTCCAGAACTGAACGGGCATAGCCCATAATTTCCTCTGGAGAAACCTGGAGATCCCTGGCCCAAGCTGCACTCAGGCTAATTTCTCCGACTACAGGTAGGGGCAGAGGGCTGGCACTGGCCATTACCGACCCAGCGGCCACCAATAGGGCTACGGCTAGCGATTTACTCCAAGAACGTACAGATTTAGTTATAGTGGCTTGAGATTTCATATTGTCTCCCTGTACTGGCGTTGTTGGCTGGTGCTCCGTTGTTGTGTCATTTATCAGGTGTGTTGTCATTTATTATGAGGGGTTCTGGAGGAGTTGCTCAGGTGAGCTCCACCGTTTATCGTCACCTTTTGAATGATTATGAAGGTCTTAAGTTCCCCAGCCATAACCCTAGCTGACTGGCCGAAATAAATGGCATAATTCAACCACTTTGGTGTGCAAGGTTGCTTGCTCATTTCGACCAAGCTTTAATTCAGACTCTAATTCTAGTAGCAAAGGCAAACTCCGTTGCAACTGCTCTAGAGTAATTGTGCGAATCTCCTGGCGTAGGAAATAAATGCGCTTCGGGTTAGCGATTTCAGCCGCCGCCGCAATTTCTGCTTCGTTTCGCACACCCTCAGCTTCCATGACCTTGAGCCAGAGCCAGAGGCGAAACTGGCTGACCAGGGTAGCGACGATGCGCAGGGCTGGCTCACTCCGATTCAGGAGATCCTCCACCAGGCCCAAGGCGCGGCTGATCTCCCCCTGCCGGATGGCTGCGGCCAGTTGCAGACTGGTTTGCGTAGAGACCGTTACCAGAGCCGACGCCACCTCAGCCGGGATCGGGCGCTGCGGATCGTTCCAGTACAGGGCCAGCTTTTCTAGCTCCAGGTGCAGTTGGCGGGTGTCATTACCCACAGCATCCACCAGGAGCTCAATGGTTTGGGGCGCCAGGGCAACGGCCTTAGCCTTAGCTACTGCCTCAACCTGCTGGTATAGCAGATCCGTTTTCCAGGGTGGAATACTGGAAAAGTCCCGAATTTCACCGTATTTCTTGAATAGTTTGTAGAACTTAGAGCGGCCATCGGGCTTGCTGGCACTGGTGAGCAGCAGTACGCTGGCATCAGGCAGAGCTGGTAAGGTACGCTCTAGCTCGGCCAGCACGGGCTCTGGGCAGCGTTGGCCCAGGGTTGTGTTTTGTAGCCATACCAGCCGCTGACCGCAGCCAAAAGGTGGGGTCATGGCCTGGCTCAGAGCCTGAACTGGGCCATTGGCCACTGTAGGGAGAATCACATCATAGTTAAAGCTGGCCCAGTCAGCATCCAGGGTTTTCTGGCGCAAGTCCTGCACAGCGGCTTGGAGCTGGAAGTCGTCATCTCCCCAGAAGTAGTAGGCGGGCATGGTAGTGAGATGAGGTAGGAGGTAGGGGGTAGAGGTCTAACTGGCAGTCTTGTTAGGCGGATGGTGTGGGATGATAAAAACCCGATAGGTCAGACAACATCGTTATCCCATGTGCGTTGGCTATGGCTAAGCTAGTGCAGAGCCCTATTTTAGAAGAAAGCTTTGCCTTAATTGATCAGGAGTTTGGCCCCCATGCCCTGAGCCCGGCGGAATATGCGGTGGTCAGGCGAGTCATCCACAGCACGGCAGACTTTGAGTTTAAGCAGTTGATGACCTTTGGGCCAGGGGCCATTACCGCTGGGCTAGTCGCCCTGGCCCAGGGTTGCCCATCATCGTGGATGTAACGATGGTACGCCAGGGGGTTGTGGGTTTGGTACAGCGCACCTTCAATAATCCATTGATCACGGCTGTCACCGCAGGAGACTCCCCCGATGAGGGCCGCACTCGCACCGAAACTGGCCTGTTACGATGCCTGACCACCTGGCCTGGGGCCATCATTGTGATTGGCAACGCCCCCACGGCTCTGCTGGCCCTTTGTGACCAAATTGTCGCTGGCACAGCTCACCCCGCCCTAGTAATTGGCGCCCCGGTGGGCTTTGTGGCCGTGGAAGCGGCTAAGCAGCGGTTGGCCCAGGTCGCGGTGCCGCAAATCCGGGTTGAGGGTCGCAAGGGGGGCTCTGCCGTTGCGGCGGCTATCCTCAATGCCCCTGCTGGTCTTGGCCTGGGAGCAACAGCCATGACCCCGATTCAGGTCGTGGGCATTGGGCAGAGGGCCAGGCCGGT